>CAWUOD010000069.1:0-9754 GCA_963923115.1 uncultured Singulisphaera sp. | reverse complement strand
ACAAGGAGTATCGTCGGCAGCGTCAGATGTGTATAAGAGACAGGATCAAGCGCGGTGTGATTCACCACAAAATCGAGCATCAATTTCAGTCCGGCCTTGTGGGCCCTTTCCCGCAAACGCCCCAGCGATCCCTCGTCACCCAGTCCGGGATCGACCCGGTATTCCCGTATCGCGAACGGAGATCCGCCAACATCGCCGATGGATCCCCCTGGGAGGTGGGAAGCTGCTTTGGCCCACATGGAGGGGTGGGCCCTTGAGATGGCGCGGCCCGCGTTGCCCGAATCCCAAACCCCATAGAGGTAGAGCCAATTGAATCCCTGGCCCGCCACATCCTTCAACCATTTTTCATCGATTGACTCAAGTGTTCCGGGAGGTTGCCCGGGGTTCGTTCCGGAGACGAGGTGCCTCGCGGAGGCTTGGAAAATGCGGGGGTGGATCATGATTTCACCGTGAAAATCTCCGGGATCTGATTGGCCCTGTAAGCCATCACCAGTCTTTCCAGGAGGTCCCGGGTCGCATCCATTTCCCGGGCCTCCTCGGTGTCGCCACGCCTTGGGATTTCAACCTCCTCGCGAATGACGGAAACCTGGGGAATGATGTCGACGCCGTCGCGGACCGCTTTTTCCACCTGGTCGAAGTGGTGGTGTAGCGCAAGGAAGGTTCCGGCCGGTTCCACGAGGAGTGTGTATCCATAGTCGCCATAGGCCTCGGAAAAAGCGCCATCGATGGTGATGGCTTTGCCCGATTTCTTCACCGGGTTTTCCCCTTTCTCGATTTTCACCGGGACATGGCCGTTGACGATAAGCCCGAGTTCGGGATCGACTCCGAATTCCGCGAGGACCTTGTCGCAAAACCAAGTTTCGTTGATGAGGTTGAAGTAGGGGTTTTTGGTCTCCTTGTGGGTGGAGTGATTGGTTACAAAATCGATTTCGAATGTGGCAATTTTGTCCTTCCCGAATAACGGGCTCAATGGACCGCACCAGAGATACCACATCCAGTCGAGGTCTTCCAGCACGGGTTGGTCGAATACCCGGGCGATGAGAAGTTCGAGCGCCTCGAACATGGCGCGGCCACGAACCATTTTTCCATCCACTTCCAGTGGGAGAAATTCTCCCGCCTCGTCGCAAGGGATGCAGGCGTGGAAAACAAGGTGATTGCGCCTGACCAGCCAAAGCGATCCATGGCGGTGAAGGAATCGGACCTGGTTTTTGAGTTTTAGCGATCCGTTGAATGAGTTGGACAGGGCCGCGAGACAGGCCGCCTCCTCGGGGGAAAGCTCATAGGGTTTGTCGGGCCGGATGGTCGGAAATGCGGTGTCGGAAAGGGGGTGCTCCCGGCCGTCAATGGTGATGGTTTTCCGGTCAGCGGAGATGTGGTGGAGCAGCCTTCGGCTGTCCAGATTCCATTCCGGATGACGCAGAATCGCAGCCGCTTCGAGCTTGAACTGGATGATCGCCGCCGCTTTTTGCATTCGGGCCACAAGTTGCGGATCGCGCTGGGTGGGGAGCTTGGGCCTGAAGGATTTGGCCGGGTCATCGGCGTAGACGGTCTGGGCCAGTTTGATCAGCGGCCACATCGGAATGCCGTAGCCTTCCTCGAGCTGTTCGAGGCGTCCATACCGAAGGGAAATCCGGCAAACATGGGCGATGCAGGCCCCATGCCCCATGGCTGCCCCCACCCATGCCATATCGTGGTTGCCCCAAATAAAACTCAGGCGGGGTTGGTGCATCAGATGTTCGACCACCTTGTCACCCCGGGGGCCGCGGTCCCAACAATCGCCACCTATGATCAATTCTTCCACGGCCAGTCCGCGGATCAGGTTGATAAGCTGGTGGACAAGTCGGGCTCCCCGTCCATGTGCCACCACACCCCGAAGGAGCGCCTGTTGAAATTCCGGTTGCGATTGGGAGGAGGGGCCACATGCCAATTCCAGAAGGAAATCCCGGACGGCGGGATCGGCGACTTCCTGGATCCGTGAAATGCTCCGATTGCGGGAAATCACCCGGGCAAGTCGCACAAGCCGGGCAAGCGCGTTTTCGAAAAAGATGTCAATTTCCGCGTCTGTGCCAAGGCGCTCCCTTTCGAGGGCCATCATCTCGTCCGGATAAAAAAAGAGCGATACCAGACGCTTGAGCTCGTTCGGGTCGAGTTCGGAGGCGAATAGTTCCTCGATCAGGGGCCGCAGTGTGCCCGATCCGTTATGCAGGACATGCCGAAGCTTGGCGTCCTCTCCATGAATGTCGGAAATCACATGGAGACTGCCCACCGGAAGGCGGGCCTCGCCTTGCAAACGGGCGATTTCGGCGACAGCGGAATCACGATTGGGAAACTGCTTGGCGACCCGATTAAGACCGGCCAATTCGGAGTTTGCCACGCGATCCAAGGGAATTCTTGCCATACCCCATCCGATCCTGTCCAAATCAACGGAAATCTATCCGGGTGCGATCTTGGTTTCTTACGGAAATCTGGTGGCTGGACAGGACCAAAGCAAGGTTGACGAAAGGGGCCAAAGAAGTGTATGATTAAAGCAGAACACCGTTTCATTTCTCTTCAGGTCAGAAACTCGTCCGTTGTCAAGGGGCCGCGCCATGATCCGCATCCTGGTTGGAATGTTTTTGGGAAGCCTGGGAATGGTTCCCGCTCTGTGTGCCCAGGGGCCCGCGGTTGAACTCGGCCGGATCCCTTCCAAAGCCTTGGGTGTGGCCCACCTGAAATTGGGCAATGCATTCAAAAGCGAGTCCCTCAAAAGTATCAGGGAATTTTTGGCTTTTGCCGGACCTGATGCGATGAAAACGCTTGAAGGCCGGTTTCAAATCACACCTCTCCAAATTGACAGGTTGACACTGGTTGTTTTGCCACCAACCACAGAAAAGGAATACCCCATCGCTGGGATTCCTTTTCCCTTCGCGATCATGGTTTCCACCCTCGTTGACATCCCGGCGGATAATTTGCCCGAGCGGCTTGGGGTTGGTGTTTTGAAAAAGGTGGATGGACCATTTCCGATGTGGCAAGAGTCCCAAACAAGGCATTCTTTTGCCTTGCCCAATCCCCGCTTGGCAATCCTTGGAAGTGGATCCGCCGTTCGGGTTCTCTCCGAGTTAAAAGAGGGAGTTACTCCCGCGACCTTCGCTGATCTTGGAAATCACGACATGGGTCTTTTGCTTCAGATGAAGATGGTGCCGGCCGAAATGCTTGCCGTGGTTCCCCCGCCTTTCTCGGACCTGATCAAAGCGGACATGCTTCGTGTCCACATGGACATTGGCAAGGATCTGATCCTGGGCGCGGTGGCCCAATACCCTTCGGAGAAAGAGGCGCAAGCTTCGGAGGAGGTGTTGAAAGGATTGGCGAATCAGGCAATTGGAGAAATGGAAAAGGGGCGTCAGGAAATGATGAAAACCCTGGAAAAGCAAGGAGAAGCCCGTCCGGCGCCTTTTTCCCAAATGCCCGAGGCGCTGGCTGCGTTCTATGGTCTGGCGACATTTAACGATTACATCACCCTCCTGAAAAACCCTCCGCTCAAGCGGATTGGCAACAGGCTGGAAATGGAGCACAAGGAGGAATTGAAAGGTCAAATAGCGACCACGGCTACCATCGGAGTGGCTATTGGGCTCCTCCTTCCTGCTGTTCAAAAGGTCCGTGCGGCCGCAAATCGGACGCAAAGCATGAACAACCTCAAGCAAATGGGGTTGGCATTTTTTAATTACGAATCGGCTTACGGCAAATTCCCCGGAAATATTACGGATAAAAAAACAGGCAAGGCCCTCCTTTCCTGGCGGGTTGCCATCCTTCCGTTCATCGAACAAAACAATCTTTACCAACAATTCAAACTCGATGAGCCCTGGGACAGCGAACACAATCTGAAGGTCGCCAAGGTTGCAATCAAAGTGTATGCCCAATCGGGCAAAGAGCTTCAACGGGACCGTGAGGGAAATATCCTGACCCCATTCCAGGGATTGGCTGGCCCCTCCGGTTTGCTTGAACAGGGAAAAAATATCCGCTTGGCCGATATCACCGATGGAACTTCAAACACAATTCTTCTTGTCGAGGCACAAAAACAGGTAATTTGGACCAAACCCGAAGATGTTCCATTTGATCCCAAGGTTGGGTTCCCATCCCCTGAAAAGGTATTTGGCGGGGATTCGCCCAATGGGTTCAATGCCCTTTTCGCGGATGGATCCGTGCGATTTATCAGCAATAGAATCGACCAGAAAATCCTCAAGGCGCTGTTTACCAGGAACGGTGGCGAGCCCTTGGGCAATGGGTTTTAGGGGAAACCAAACCCAGGAGGCCCCTGAAGGGGCTTTATAAGGGCCAGTTTGGCAGGCCCAAGGCAAACAAGGGCAACTGGCGAAGGAATCCCTTTGCCCTTAACCTAGACTGTTGATGTGGTTTCCCACCCAACCCAACAGTGCGGGGCAGCGCTCATGATCCTCCAGGCTCAAGGCCTTTGCAAGTCGTTCCCCACGCCCACCGGTCGTTTGGATATCCTCCGCAACCTCGATCTGGCTCTTTCGGCTGGGGATGCGGTGGCGGTGCTGGGGGCATCGGGTTCCGGGAAAAGCACCCTTCTCAATATCTTTGGCACCCTCGACAAGCCCGATTCGGGCAACCTGACCATCAGTGGAATCAATCCGGCTGGTCTCGATGCCAATGAGCTCGCCCGATTTCGCAATGAGAAAATTGGTTTTGTTTTTCAGGAACACAGGCTCCTTCCCCAGTTGAGTGCTCTCGAAAATGTGCTGATTCCCGCCATGGCGGGGTGGGTGGAAGGGAACCACTCCCAAAGGGCCCGCGAACTGTTGGACAGGGTGGGCTTGGGGTCCAGGCTCAACCACCGACCCGCCGAACTTTCCGGAGGCGAGCGCCAAAGGGTTGCCATTGCCCGCGCCCTTTTGATGGGCCCCAAGCTGATTCTGGCGGATGAGCCCACCGGCAACCTCGACCCCACCTCGGCCAATTCCGTCGGTGTCCTGCTTCGTGAGATGGTGGGCGCCGATTGCGGATTGGTATTGGTCACCCACAGCGTGGAATTGGCCCGGACCATGCCAAGGGTGCTCCGTTTGCAAAACGAGCGGCTTGAAGAGGGGACTGTTTGATGAACCCCCTCCGGTTGGTTGTGGCTTCGATTCGGCACTATCTGCGCGATTGGATTTTCCTGGTCCTTGGGGCCGCCCTTTCGACCATGGTGGTCACCGGGGCATTGCTTGTGGGGGATACCCTGCGCGGCTCCCTGGCCCGGGTTGGCCTGGAAAAACTTGGCTGGGTCAAGCAGGCCATGTTCCTTCCCCGTCTGGTTCCCCAGGATCTGGGCACCCGTCTGGTGCCTCCAGGCCAAGCCGATCAAAAACAACCCATGGCCGTCGGCATCCTGATCGCCCGGGGATCCGCCTCGATTGCCGGAAAGGATGGGGGAGCTGTCAGGGGTATTCAGGTTTATGGGGTCGATGAATCGTTTTGGTTTGGATTTGATTCCAATGCGGATCGCAAACAGGGTGTTTGGATGAATCCGACCCTGGCCCGGCTGCTTGGGTCCAGTCAGCCGGGAACCCTTCAGCTATCCCTTGCCCGCCCATCCGACACGCCCCGGGAGTCGCTATTGGGGCGCAAGGATGTCGCCTCGGGTTTGGCCACTTTCGAAGTTGCCTGTCAGGGGGCGCTGCCTCCTTCGGGGCCGGGAAATTTTTGCCTTGCGGGAGGGATCTCGGCGGAACCTGTTTTATTTGTGCCGATTGCTGATCTCCAAAAGGCCCTCGATTGCCCCGGTCGGATCAATGCCCTGCTTTCGCCTGTGGCGGGTGATGCGCTGGTGGTGGATAAGTCGCGTTTGACACTTGAGGATTATGGCCTGTTTGTTCGCGGACCCACGGAACGGGTGGAAACCCTGTTCGCCAGGCATGACCGGGACAACAACAAAATACTCGTTCGCCGGGAGTGGCAGGGGCACCTGGGCGAGGCTTTGGCGCGTGAACTTTCCCGGGTTCGGTCCACCAGCGGTGGAATCGCCAAGGATGCGCTACTGGAATGGTACAAAAAACATCGAAACCATATCACCCTGGAAAGCAAACAGTTCTATCTGCCCGATCGCTTTGCCGAGGCGGCCCATGAAGCGGCCCGCGAAGTGAATCTGGTCGGCAAGTCGGTCCTGGTCCATTTGGCCAACCGGATCACATTGGGCGAAAAAGAACTTGCCTATTCGGTGGTGGTGGGCATTTCCGACCCGCTCGGTTTTGGCGCCGATCAACTGTTGGTCCCCCCCACGGGACAGGCCTTTCTTCTGGATTTTCCAAACAGCCCCCTGTTGGGAGTGAAAGCTCCCGAAATCACGCTCGATTATTTTCCGGCGGAACACACAGGAGAACCCCGCGAGTCAAAGGCCAGGCTTCCGTTGGCGGGGCGACTGGAACCCAAGGGGATGGCGGTCGATTTTGACCTGGCGCCGGAATTTCCCGGCATCACCGACAAACTGAGTCTTGCCGAGTGGAACCCACCCTTTCCGTACGACAACAAGCGTATCAAGCCGATTGATGACACTTTCTGGAAAGAATTTCGCGCCTCCCCCAAAGTTGTTCTCGACCTGAAAACGGCCCAGGGGCTTTTTGGAAGTCGCTTTGGCAAATTCACCTCGGTCATTGCCGAGGCGCAAGGGGTTTCCGCCGACGCTGCGTTGAAACCCTTTCAGGAAAAATTGCTGCAAAAGCTCGATCCGGCAGGAGCCGGAATGTCGTGGATCCCTCTGGCAAAACAGGCCACCGAGCGATCCGCCGGAAATATGGACTTTTCCGGACTTTTTTTGGGATTCAGTTTCTTTTTGCTCGCCTCGGCCATTGGCCTTTTCTCGCTTCTTTTGAGGCTTCATTTGGAGCGGCGAATGGGGGAATGGGGGTTGTGCGCGGCTTTGGGCTGGACAAAAAGGCGAATCTTTGGCCGCATTCTTGCCGAGGCAATTGGGCCAGGTTTGTTTGGCATCCTTATGGGAACCCCCCTGGCTGTGTGGTACTGCGGCTATTTGGCCAAATGGCTCGAAAGCAACTGGCCGGGCGGGGGATTGGACGGTCGTCTTGCGGTCACGGCATCCGTGCAAACCCTTGTATTGGGTGGTATGATAACTCTTATTACGCTACTTTTAAGTGTCTATTGGCGATCACGGTCGATTTTGCGTCTTGAGGTATCCGTCCTTTTGGCGGGCGAGCGGGCCGATGATGCTCCCGCTCCTGGTGCGGTTTCAGAAGGAAAGGTCAAACGGGGGAGCGTTGGCCTTGTGTTTTGGGTTATTTTGTTGGGATGTGTTCTGGGTGTGGTCGCCCTTTCCCTTTTGGCACCCCGATTGGGTGACGCCGAGGCCAGAGCGGGGAGCTTTTTTGGGGCGGGTGCGCTTGGGCTGATCGCCCTTTTGATGCTGTTTCGAAGGCTCCTGGGCCTTTGGGATTCCCAACCCATTTTGGACAGCCGCCAATCGTTTGTGCTTGGGTTGCGTGGGGCCACCCGCAAACCGGGGCGCAGCCTTTTGAGCGCGGGCCTTTTGGCTTCGAGTGTCTTTTTGCTTTTTGCCGTGGATGCCTTTCACCGGAGCGCCCAATCGGGCGATGTGGGTGACAAATCGTCCTGGTCGGGCGGATTTCGACTCTGGGTGGAACTGGATACGCCCCTTTATCAGGACATCAACACTCCTTCGGGTAGGGGTGACCTTCTCGACAACATTGAGCGCGCGGCCAAATCGGATCCCGCCTCGGCCCGTAAGAATGCCGCCGGGATACTGAATCGTTCGGAACTGATTACGCTCAGGCTGCGCGAAGGGGATGACATCAGTTGCCTGAACCTGATGCAATCCTCCCGGCCCAGGTTACTGGGGGTGCCCCAGGGGATTATTGATCGGGGAGGCTTCCGCTTTGCGGCTTTTGCCAAAGGATTGGAAGCCAATCCCTGGAAAGCCCTCGATGGGGAAGGGAACCCCGTTTTGGGTGAAAAAAACACCCTGATGTGGACACTTCACAAGGGGATGGGCGATTCCGTTTCCCTGGGAGAATCCCAAACGGGGGGATTTGATGTCACAATTTCGGGGATCCTATCGGATAGTGTCTTTCAATCCGAACTTTTGATGTCGCAAAAACGGCTTTTGCAGCTTGACCCTTCCGTGCAGGGCTTTCGCGTCCTTTTGGCCGGTTGTGCCCCGGAGGATGAGGCCGACCTTGTGCGCATTCTTTCGACGGGACTTGCCCCGTTGGGACCGGTCATCCGGACCAGCAATGATCGGCTGGAGTCGTTCCTGGCGGTGGAAAATACCTATTTGGCGACATTCCAGGCTCTTGGCTGGCTGGGCCTGCTGTTGGGGATGGTCGGTTTGGCCATCGCCCAGGCCCGTAGCGTATTGGAGCGAGCCCCAGAATGGGCACTTTTATCCGCTTTGGGGTTCTCCCGAAAGCGAATCGGTATCCTAGTAATGACAGAGTCGGCGGTGCTGGTTCTGGCCGGGCTTTTGACCGGCCTTTTGGCGGCGCTGATTGCCGTCTGGCCCCAGCTTGCGGGCGCGGGGCTTGCCTGGTCGCGCATTCTGCTTTTATCAGGATTGGTAGCGGTCTGCGGAATGGCCTCCAGCCTGGTATCAGCCGTGGTGGTGGCCCGCCTGGGCCTTTTGGGACAACTTAGGAGACAAGGTTAGAATCATGGACAAGTATCTTTGGTTGGTGTTTGTGGCGATCGCGGGCCTCTCCTGGGGAACCTATGTCCCCATCATTTTCTATGGTGGCACCGAACTCTCCACGAAACCTGGAACCATTGGCGGACGCCTAGCCTCGATCCTTTGCGTGGGTTGTGCCTATTTCGTGTTGGCCGTTCTGATTCCGTTAGCCCTGATGGCCACCCGTGACGATGCCAAGCCCCAATGGGCCACCAATGGCCTCATTTTCAGCGGGCTTGCCGGCGTTGCGGGTGCCGTCGGCGCCATTTGCGTGATTTTCGCCTCCAAGGCGGCGGTGGATGCGGCCAAGCTCGAGGGGATCAACCCGGCGACCTACCGAATCTATATTGCCCCGCTCATTTTTGCCCTGGCTCCGACCATCAACACGGTGGTCAGCCTCTTCTGGCATCCCAAGGCTGGGGATCCGTTTCACTTCGGCCTGGAGCATATGCCCGGCATCAAACTTTTGATGGGGATTACGCTGGTTGCGGTGGGATCGTTCCTGGTTCTGCTTTCCAAGGAAGAAGCGGAAGCAGGCGCCAGCAAGGGGAAAGCCCCGGCGCCCGCCGCCGCTCCGGCGGCAGCCACAACGGATGAGTCGGGAATCGCAAAATGACCGAGCCCCAATCGAGCGTTGAGGTGGTGCGCCTGCTGCAAATTGAGCTGGCGCACCTCTGGATGATCCGGACCTTCCTCAAACACGCGGATGAAATCCAGGACGATGCGGACATGCTTGAGGTTCCGCGGACCCTGTTTGATGTGATCCGGGCGACCGAGCCTTCGTTTCTGTCCGGGGATCTTGCCCGCTATTTGCACAAGCTTCGTGGCAAATTCGGCAAGCTGGAAGCGGTTCGGGACCACTACCTGGCCCATTACAAGGAATTTTCCGACCATACCAACTTCGCCATGGCGGCGGCATCGCTGGATGGTTGTGTCGAGCGAATCCGTCAGATTTTGGAAATTCCTGGCTCTGGGCAATAGTGAGATTGACGGGAAAAAAACATGAGATAGGCTATTTGTGAAAAGTACCCGTTCACGGTGGGCGCCTGGAATTTCGTTGACTTGACTGGTAGGAATAGG
>CAWUOD010000068.1:0-9765 GCA_963923115.1 uncultured Singulisphaera sp. | reverse complement strand
GGTCCATAAAAATGTTATTGGGATCGCCGCAGGGATATGTGCAGGACTTGGGTTGGGGGACAATGCGGTCTCGGCGCTTTTAACACGGGGGCTTGCGGAAATGGCCCGTTGGGGAAGCTTCCAGGGGGGTAATCCGGATTCCTTCATGGGGCTTGCCGGAATGGGTGACTTGATAACGACCTGTTTCAGTCCCCACGGTCGCAACCGTCAAGTCGGTTTTAAATTGGCATCTGGCCGAAGTTTGGACCAGATTCAGGGAGAAATGCAGAAAGTTGCGGAAGGTGTAAACTCTGCAAGGGTGATCCATAAGCGTGCCACAGAGGCTGGAATTCCCCTTCCTATAACTGAAGCCGTTTATCGAGTCTTGTTTGAGGGTGTAAAACCTCAAATTGCTGTGGAACAGCTACTTCAGCGTACACCCAGGCCAGAGATGGAATCCTTGCCAAACAGGTCCCACCAATGAAAACCAAAGCCCTAAAGGAATGGTCGTCACTCTGTGCCCACCTGCTTACAGGGAAAATCGCCGGCCTTTTTCGCAAGGGTGGTCTGGTGGATGGCCCCAATGATTTGGCCGGAGGACTTGGTGATTTCTGGCTGCATCCCACGGGGTTTCATGAGGAACAAAGTCCATTGCGCAATGGCTGGGAAGTTGATCGCCATTCTGTCACCTGGAATCAAGGAATTCCTGTAGGAAAAATTCCTCTGCCCGGGTGGTGCCAAACCACGGGGTGTTATCACATTCATGACCTGGGGGTGGCCTTGGTTTTGGCGCAAAATTCCCCCTGGGCCGATGAGATAATTCGGACCCGGTTTAATTACCGAATTCCTGGCATTTATTTTCACACGATACGGGTGCATAGACCCAACTTTGTACCATTGGTTATTGAGGATTCCGGCTGGAAGGGGTGCAAAAGTTTTCATGAACTATTTCTTCCGGAACCATGGCCTTTGATGGCACCTGTTTTGTGTGATGAAGCCTACAATCAAGAGGTTCTTCGAGTCGAAGGGATTCTTAATCCGGTGGCATTGGCCTGATGTTATCCACCCTGATCGCAATTGGATTTTTGTCTTTTGATCAGGAATTGATTTCTCGTGAGCGCATTCAACAAGAAATTGATCGTGCAATGCTGGATTGGAAGGTGCCGGGGTCAGCACTGGTTCTTGTTGGAGCGGGAAAGGCGGACGGGGTTTTTGTTGCGGGTCGCCGCTCTTTGGATTTGCCTGAAAAGGTCGATTCCGGAACGCTTTTTCCTGCCGCTTCATTGAGCAAGGCTTTTATGGCCACCATGGTGGCAGGTTTGGGTTTTAAAGGTTCCCTTGACTGGAATGATCCAGTGGCCAAATGGCTTGATTGGTATCAACCGCGCGATAATCAATTCCCCGAGCCGATTCGATTGAGGCATTTGGGGTCCCATACATCCGGGTATCCTGCCCATGATCTGCTTTTTTACCGGTCCGGTGCGACCTTGGAATCTGTGGTTGAGAAACTCCTCCGTTTGCCCAGGTTTGATTCCCCGGGAAGGGTATATGAATATCAAAGCACCCAATACTATGCTTTGGCCCTCGCCGCCCAAAATGCCGGCAAGAAACCATGGAGGGAATTGGTCGACAGGGATGTGTTTCAGCCCCTTGGTATCAAGGGGCAAATCTGGTCAGATGCTGAAGTGAAAAAAAAAGATAATCGGGCTTTTCCTCATCGAATAATGTTTGGGAAAAAGGTTTCCACATGGGGAGACGCCTGGGGGGATCCAAGGGAAAATCCATCAGGTGGATTATGGTTGCCCGTGGATCAGTGGCTACCCTGGTTGCGGGTCCAGGCAGGAATTGTTGCCGGAAAAAAAGCGGATGAAAAAGAGCTATCTCGGGCAATTTCGGAGACGCATATCAATCGGGTATTTCAGGATCGGGTTAACCTGGATCCGGTTTTTCAGCCCGAGGTTGCCAACATGGGTTATGGATATGGTTGGGTGACTATGACCTACAGGGACGAACAGGTTCTTGCGCATGGCGGGGTAGTTGACGGTTTTCGGGCTTTCATTCTGGTCTTTCCGAAGCGAAAACAGGCATTGGTGGTTTTGTCGAATCTGGACAGAACCCCATTCAACCACGACTTGGCGTATTCGGTTGCCGATCTGCTTATGGGCGCTCCTCCAGCGGGCTGGAGATCCAGATTGCAAAAAAAACAGGACGATCAAAACCATGCCAAAATGGCAAGGAATCGGAATATTGAAGAAAAAACAAAACAGTGGTCAGGGATACCGCTTGACGCAAGTATGGTAGGGGAATTTGCCAATCCTTCTTATGGCACATTGGAAATAAAAGATTCGAAAGATGGTATTTGGTTGACAATTTTCGGAAGGCGTTTCTCGCTGAAACGAATTGATAAGGAGACCTTTGTTTTTTTTGATGAAATATGCGCCGATCCCGAAGTGATTTTTCTTCGAGGTGCAAGCACGGGTTCTTGGCATGTTGGCGGGCGCGTGACAGCGCAGTTTGCCAGGTAATTGACTTGATGAAAAGGATCTTTCAAGCGGCTCTGCTTGGTATATCCGCATGGTTCGGCCCGATAGCTGAGCCCTTTTGCCGGCTTTTCCGGCAAACCAGCCGGAGGATCGCCGGCAGTAGGATTAGCGCGCAAAAACTACAGGCAATGACTCCGGCGGTCAAAAGAAGTCCCAAGCTGGCCAATCCCCTATGGGAGGATGTCATCAGACAACCAAATCCAAGTGCCGTCGTGGCCGAGGCAATCGAAATGCCCCGGAATACCGCGGAATCCAAATTGTATTTGCCGGTTCGATCCTTGAAGTCATGAACCAAATGCAGACCATTATCGATTCCAATTCCCACCAAAAGGGGGAGTCCAATCATATTGGCGGGATTCAATGCGATGCCCAACCATCCCATCAGCCCAAGGGATATGGTGATTCCGGTGATCAGGGGCAGCAACGAAAGGGCAACCAGCAATAGCGAGCGGAGTTCGCAAAAAACTATTATCAGAATCGCGATAAGGGCATAAAGGGCCGCTTGAATAAAGCTTGTCTTCATTTGCTCCAGACCAAGCCTGGTTGTATAAGGCTTTCCGGTCGCGTTTGGCGCCACACGGGAAACGGCATTTGTAAATTGTTTGAGACCTTCGAAGTCCCAGGTGTTCATGGAGGGAAAAACCCTTAGGAAATAATTTTCCCCGGCCTGAAACCGTTCAATCAGGTTGCCTGGTAGATCACTTTCAAGCAAGGGCGATGTGTCCGTGCAATCCCTGAGTTGGTGGAGTTGGCTAATGAGATCGCCAACGACCCTGGTGTCAAAATCCGTAAGTCTTTGGCGCAAGGTTGGTGTCGATTCACGAAGGATTACGGACAGTTTCTCCAGACCCAATGCCACGGTTTCAAAGCTTGGGAGGTGGCGTTGATTTGCTTCATCCGATTCAAGCCATTTGCGATATTGATCAACTTCCCGGAGTAAACCGGTTGGGGTAATAGATGCCACGGGGAGCGGTTTTCCCCTTGGTGGTAATTTGGAAAGGGCTGTTTGTATTCTTCGAATAATCGGGATGCGAACGGGAAGTTCTCCGGGTCCCATGGATGCAGTTTCCGCCACCGAAGCGACTTCCGGCAATCCTTTGATCGTTTCAGCAAGTGCCATGGCTTCTGTGGCATTTTTGGCGACCACCACGGCATGCCAACTTGCTTGCGGGCATTTTTCGAGCAGTCGATTTTGCCAAACAACAGAATCAAGTCCCTGATACTGAAGGTTTAATAGGTTGCTATCGTAGCGGACATGTGTGATCAACGGAATCATTCCCACAACACATGCCCCGGCAGGAATAAGCCATTTGGGGTTTAAAATGGGTATCCCCATTTTGGGCGGTTTCGATGGGAATGATAAAATCGGTGTTTCTTTTGTCGCCTTGGCCTTGCCTGGTTCCTCGGGCGCAAAGAATGTTGCGGATAGTGCGGGAAGAAGCGTCAGACTGGTCAATCCACAAAGAAGAGTACCCATCCCCGCAATAAAACCCAACTCTGCGACGGCCTGAAAATCTGCAAATGTGGTCGCCCCAAAAGCAATTGCCATCGTCAAAGCCGCAAACGCTATGGCCATACCTGTCGACCCCGCGGTAAGCCTCAGGGCCGAGTTTGGGTCCTTGTTTTTGGCAAATTCCTGGTCAAAACGGCTGATCCAAAGAATCCCATAATCACCTACCCCAATCAGCATTAACGCAAAGGTTGCCGAAAGGAGGTTGAGATGTCCGATTGTCAAAGTGGTTAAACCCAATGCCAGAATCGTTCCGGTTAATAAGGGAACCACTGTGAGGAGCGGAATTCTGAAACCCCGGAAAACCACCAGGTAAAGCAGGAAAACCGCGGCCAGCGCCATCCATGAGGCCCTGGTTGTGTCTGATTGGGATGCTTCCATCTCATCGCATTCCAGGGCTGGTAGGCCTGTCAATCCAATGGAAAGGGCAGGGAACTCGTGTCGTACTTGCTCAACCAGGTGGCGAGCATCCCTAACCGCCGGGAAGTAAGGATTCATCAAATGTTGGGGATCACTCTTTGGGCGAACCGACATAAATCCAAGGGATTTGTCCGGATTGAAAAAATAGGTTGGGTAATCCAGGGAGATTTGAGTGTCGAATCCTTTGGGCCGGAGATTGCTCCAGGGTGAGGTGTAGGAACTGGGTGAAGCAAGGGTTACGGAGGCAGACTCAAGTATATTGGCAAAGCCTTCCAGGAATTGCCTGTCCCCGGGAGTAACCTGTTTTCCCAAAGCGATTTTTCGCATCCGGGTTTTTGCCTCAACCGAAAGACTTTGCAGTGTGAATAAATTCCACCCAAAGGGAAGATCAAAAAGCGGCCTCATTTCCTGAAGGGCTTGTTCGATCGCAAGGAGTTTTTCAGCCGGCAAAAGTTGGAGTGCCTTGGAACGAAAGGAGCTTGGGTCCACCCGATCCAGAACCCGATCAAACATTTCAGGCCTTGCCCTGAACTCTTGGGCCAGTCGGTTAATGGCCCGCTCGATTAGCTCAGGAGTTCCACCCTCAACCACTGCAACCAGGTCGTCGTCTGGTCCATTAAGCGCAAGGTATTGTTTCCAGGCAACCTGAACCGGATGATCGTCCCGAATCATATCATCGCGATGAACCCGGAACTTCAAAAATTGGGATGCCAAAATCAGCGAAAGCAATGCCAGCACCAAATAAGTTCCCATAACAGCGTATGGGAATTTGGCGCAAAGACAGGCAAGCTTTGTAATAGCCCGTCCCAAAGTTGATGTTGCGGCATCCATGCCGATTTTTCTCCTGAAGTCGATCCATGCTCGACCATAGCACGGATCGGATCCTCAGGGCAATGCATGGTACCGAATAACCTATGACTTATGGATGTATCATTAGGTTATTTGAAATGCAATGATAGCAAATGGTTGGATGAAAAAGCTAATGTTCCCAAGTTCCCATTGAGTAACACCTTAGCGTTCGACTATCGCACCGGTTTCCAATTTGCCGGCATAATTTGACAAGGCGGGATTTACCTCGCTTGCTATGAAGTCCTCAACTTGTTCAGCCGAGCGCCCGGCAAGGTAGCTTCCCGATTCAATGGAAGAAAAATCTACGCCTTCAAATGCCTTTTCCTTTTGGAGTCGTTCCAAAAGATCGTTTTTCGTCGCGCCAGATTTCAAATTTGCGGTCACGGTATGGCTATGTACTCGAATTATTTCATGAAGTTCCTGCCGGTCGCCTCCTTTTGCCACCGCAGCCATCATGATGTTTTCGGTCAGCATATAGGGCATGATTTTGCGTACCTCCCTTTCAATCACCTCGGGATTTGGTCGCATTCCTTTTGCGATGTTAAGCGCCAATTTCAAAATCGAGTCCGCGGTCAAAAAAGCTTGAGGAATACTAAGGCGGCGATTTACGCTGTCATCGAGTGTACGCTCAAGCCATTGAACGGCTGCCGTCTCGGCGGCGTTACCCGGAAGGTTCATCCCATATCGGGCCAGACCACACATTCTCTCGGAGCGCATTGGGTTTCGTTTGTAGGGCATCGCAGAAGAGCCGATTTGGCTTTCTTCAAATGGTTCGTCCAATTCCTGTCTGTGGCTCAAAAGCCGCAAATCGGTTCCAAATCGGTGGGCCGATTGGCACACCCCGGAAAGGGCATCAAGAATCATGGAATCCATTTTTCTTGGATAGGTTTGCCCGGTCACAGGCCAGACTTGGGTAAATCCCATTTTTTGGGATATTAGCTTGTCCAAAGCAACGACCTTTTCATGATTTCCATGAAACAGGGCCATAAATGACGCCTGTGTTCCTGTTGTTCCCTTGATTCCCCTGAACCGAAGGGAATTGATCCGATGTTCAATCTCTCCCAGGTCCAACAGGAAATCTTGTGCCCAAAGGGTGGCCCGTTTTCCCATAGTGGTGAGTTGTGCTGGCTGGAAATGGGTAAATCCCAAACAGGTCAGATTTTTGTGGGTCACTGCGAAATCGGCCAAAGCCTTAATCACTGACGCAAGTTTGGAGGCCACCATCTCAAGGCCATCCCGCATGAGGATTACCTCTGCATTGTCGGTAACCGTGCAGCTTGTCGCGCCAAGGTGGATTATGTCCCGTGCTGAAGGGACAATATCCCCAAAAGCATGGATGTGGGCCATAACATCATGTCGAAACTTGCGTTCGTATTTGTCCGCCAACGCAAAATCAATTTCGTCCACCTTGGCTCTCATTGCCGCAATTTGGTTGGGCTGGATTCGGGGTGTAACACCATCGTCCGAGCAGAGGCCAAGTTCCATTTGAGCTTCAGCAAGGGCTATCCAAATGCGGCGCCAAATCCCGATTCGTTTTTGTGGGCTCCAAAGTTGGGCCATTTCCCTGCTGGAATAGCGGCTGCTTAGAGGGTCTTCGTAAAACTTGAAAGAATCCATTGTTCATTAATCCCATCAGGCCTTGCGGGCCCTTAACATTGATATTGCCGCCAACACTCAATTCTTCCTCAGGCCCGTTAATCCCAAGTGGAAAAATTGGTAGGGAAAGGAATTGATTGCCATCCTTCTCCATTTTTGGAGGTTAGACTACCCGCAGGATGATCCCGGTCCATTTGACAAGGAGGTGCATTGTGGGGGTTCGTCTATTAGGTTGGGTACTGGTTCTTGCGGCTTTGGCTGCCTGTTCGGGGAGCTCGACGGCTCAAGGCCCTGCTGCCGCCATTGGTCCCGATCCCAACCTTCCAAGAATGTTTTATTACCCGTACTACTACTTTCCTCACAACTATTGGCCAGCTTATGGCCCCAAATGGCCAGAGCGGCCTGGCCAACCTTACATGAGGCCCCCGGCTTACATGGCCAGGCCACCCTACAAGGCCCCTAATTGGCGGTATGAGGAAATGGAGTCGCAAAAGTATCATAGCGGGTTTCATTTCTGGCTTGACCAATTTTGATAGGGTCCGCCAAGCGCGATAAGTTCTAACATTTCCCCATATCTTTTAACGAAGGTGTGGGGATATTTTTTTGGAGCTGAATCATGAGCAAGGACCCGGTTCAGGCTGTAAAAGAAGTTCGAATTGCAATAACAAGGGTCGTCGCCAATCTTGAAAAAGTCATCCTGGGAAAACGAAATCAGTTAAATCTGGTCCTTACCGCTTATTTGGCCGAAGGGCATATCCTTTTGGAGGATGTGCCCGGTGTCGCCAAAACAATGCTTGCCAGGGCCTTGGCAAGAAGTATCAGCGCCAATTTTAAGCGTATCCAATTTACCCCCGACCTTATGCCCGGAGATATCACAGGCGTAAATGTCTTTAATCAAAAAACAAGTGAATTTGAATTTCGGCCAGGTCCCATTTTTTGTCAAACTTTTCTTGCGGATGAGATCAACCGGGCCACCCCAAGGGCACAGGCCGCCCTTTTGGAGGCTATGGCCGAAAGGAAAATCTCGGTTGATGGCCAAACCTACAGTCTAAAGGCGCCATTTTTGGTGATAGCAACCCAGAATCCCGTGGATCAGGAAGGGACCTTTCCGCTTCCCGAGGCACAGTTGGATCGGTTTTTGATCAAACTGGGTTTGGGATACCCTTCTCCAGAAGAGGAAATCAAGCTTTTGGGCAAGGTCCAAAAGGCGCATCCGATTGATGAAATTGGACCAGTCATTTCCGCCCAGGATTGGATTGCCTGCCAGGAGGCTGTCAAGGAGATTCATGTCGATCCCAAGGTTCGTAAATATATCGTGGACATAGTGAATGGCACCCGGGAGCATGAGGATGTTGCATTGGGTGGCAGTCCACGGGCCTCGCTTGCCCTGATGAAAACCGCCCAAGCGGTGGCAGCGATGGAAGGTCGACCTTTTGTCACACCCGATGATGTCAAGAAAATGGTGGTACCAGTTCTTGGTCACCGGATAATTCTTCGACCGGAAAGCAGAATGCGAAAAGTTTCGGTTGCCGCCCTGATTAAGGATGTTGTCGCCGATGTTAAGGTTCCAATTCTTGAGGAAACCCGTGGGAAGGATTATTTTGCAGATTAAAAGGACCGTTTTAAAAGTTTGTTTTTAAACCTTTGGGGAAGGGGGACGGATTGCGTTGGTGGCTGGTGGCACTGGTTCTTCTGGGGCTCGCGCTTTTGCTGCGGTCTTCGCCGCTTGCGTTGGCTACTTATGTTCTTTTATTGAGTTTGGGTATAAGCCGAATCATGGCCACCACATCGACTGGAAAACTCAAAGGCAAACGAAATTGGGGCACCCATACTTGTGAAATTGGAACCAGTATTGAAACGAAAGTAACCCTTAAGAACACGGGGCCGACCCTGGTTCCCTGGGCACTTGTCGAGGAACTTTTGCCCGAAGGGTGGTCCAATCCAGCCAGCCCCTCATTTCGGATCAAGGGCCGCCGAATGCGCCTTGCAATGATTGGGCCGAGGGGCTCGATTAAGCTTCAATACACCATTGAGACCAAACGAAGAGGGTATTTTCAAATTGGGCCTCTGGTCGTTGAAACCGGAGACCTATTCGGCTTTTTTCGGAGATTTCAGGTCGAAGCACCCCCTGGTTTTTTGATTGTGTTACCCAAAGCGATCCCTCTTTTGGGATTTGAAGTTGCATCAAGGAGACCTGTGGGTGAAATAAAATTGGCCCACAAACTCTTTGAAGACCCGACACGCATGGCGGGGACGAGGGAATACAGGGCCGGTGATTCTTTCAGCCGAATCCATTGGAAGGCCAGCGCCCGCGGGATGGGTCTAATGACCCGGGTGGTGGAACCATCGGTATTGGCTGGCGCCACAATTGTCATGGAATTTCACAAGGACCGGTTTCCCGAGCAGTCAGAGCCTGTACTAAGCGACTTGGCTGTAACCTGTGCCGCATCGATGACACTAGCCGTTTGCCAGATCCGCCAGCAAGTTGGCCTTCTTGCTAACGGGGTTCATGGTGCCCAAAGGGTCAAGCATCAGGGTTATGAACTCCAGGCAAATTGCCTTTCCCAATTCGTCAGGGACCAAGGCCAGGGACAGGTGGAGGGGTTGGATTTTGTCAGAGTTCCGACACAAAGGGGTGATGAGCAATTTGAGCGTATTCGTGAAAATTTGGCATGTTTGGAAATGACGGAAGGTCGCTATCTGGAAGACCTTCTGGTGGAAAATTCCTGGATGGTTCCCAATGACACAACACTGGTTGCAATCACTCCTGTTGTCTCAAGGGGTTTGGCAAATGTCCTGGGCGATTTCAAACGCAAAGGAAGGGCTGTTTCTGTGATTTTGGTGGTTGTGGATGATGCACAAAAGGAG
>CAWUOD010000067.1:0-9785 GCA_963923115.1 uncultured Singulisphaera sp. | reverse complement strand
GTGAAATGGGTCCTGGCTCTTTCCCGGCCAAGAGCCCCAAGCAATTCGGAGGCATGGGGGTCGTTTGTTAGCCTGGCCATCTCACGCGCCATGCCAATCCCATCATCAGGATCGACCAGGATCGCCGCGTCCCCACCAACCTCGGGTATACTTGTGGCTCTCGCCGCGATGACAGGCAGCCCAAACGCCATTGCCTCGATTATTGGCAGGCCAAAACCCTCGTGTCGGCTTGGATAAACAACCCCCTGGGAGGCCGCCATGCAATCCAAAAACCTTGCGCGTTCCAAATTGGGTAAAAGAATCAAATCTCCTTTCGCGGAAATCCAGCAACCTAGTTGATGGGTTCCTTTTTCCCCTTGTGGCAAAAGATCTGCGATCATCTGTTCATCCAAAACCCCGGTGCTGGCCACAACCAGTCGGGTGGGGGATTTTTCGTAATGATTCTGTCTGGCAAATTCCCGCATTCCATCAACCAGAACCGGAAGGTTTTTGCGCGTACGATTGAACCCTGTCGCGGCTCCCACCGGTGAAAACCAGAATTCCCCCAAATCCTTGATCGAAGGACCACCGGGATAAAGTGGGATTGCCCCCAGGGACAATGACGCATTGTCAATCTTGCGGGTGTTTTGGACGCCGGGTTTTTCCGGATCAATATCCGTCAGGCAATGCCAAATCACTCTGGTTTTTTCCCTCGGAACACACCCCCGGCTCACAAACCTGTCCCTTGCGTCCCCCGAAATGCAAAGGAGTGTATCCAGTCTGGGAAGGATCTTGGCCTGTGTTTCCAGGCGAATTTTTGCCGCCTCGCCAAATCGCTCCGGATTTTCAAGAAATCCCGAGTCGTGCCAAACAACAATTTGCGGACAGGGAGGATCCACAAATCCGGTGTAATAGGAACTCAGGCAAATGTCCGGGCCGTTCTTGCCGGAAACCGTGCCCGTGTTGGACGGATAAGCTTCCTGAATCACGGGGGACAAAAGGTCATCTAGGGGCAAAGCCAGGGACCTGCCTCCCGGCCAATCCACCCGAACCAAACGGAGTCTGTCCCCCCAGGGCCCGAGAATGTCCGAAATGTTTTCGATTCCGGATTTGGGAAAAAGGTCCCGGGGTTTATCCGGAACGGCCACAACCAATTCCAGGTCCTTCGCGCCAAACATCACTTCCAAAAGCATTCGGCAATGAACGCCCAACCCACCCGACACCTCCAGGTGGGGTAAAAAGAAGAAAGCCCGCATGAATCCCGGATCCTCAACGATTGCCTGAAAAGTCGTAGCGCACAATTTCCTTGTCATTGCGCAGGAAAATCGCGCGGTTGGCCAGCGCTGGATGAGACCAGACGATCGCCCGATTCCCCATTCCTGATGAGCCGGTCGGCTCGATCACTTTTACCCGGGCCAGTTCCTCATAGCCCCTGGGGGTCAGCCGAACCTGGAGAAGGTCGCCTTTTTCATTGAAAAGAAGGTATCTGCCATCCTGTTTGGGATCCGTCATGGGAACGATGAAAGCATTTGCCCAGCGCTCCTCGGGCTGGCTGGGAACTTTGCCAATCGAGGAGGTCGCTCTCAGATCGGCCCAGAGTCTCTTTCCGGTGTCAAGTTCCAAAGCCCGCAGCTCTCCATAGCTGCAAACGCCATAAATCGTTCCTTTTTCAACCCATGGATTCGACATGATGGAGTTGAGGCTTTTGGTTTGGTCCGGGCGCTCCCCTCTTCCTTCCCCCTTCCAAAGGATATTTGGTTTCATGGAGTTTTGGGAATGGCCCGCCTCCACCAGCATGGAGCCATTGTAAAAGGAACTCACAAGGATCCTGGTGCCGATTTGCCTGGGAGTGGAAATAGCCAAGTTGGCTTTCAGTTTGAAGGGAACGGACCAAAGTTTGACCCCCGTGTCCGGATCCAGTGCCAGAAGAGCCTCGGTATGCCAAATGATCAGCTGCTTCATTCCCCCGATTTCAAAAACCACCGGAGGGCAATACCCGATTT
This sequence comes from uncultured Singulisphaera sp., assembly GCA_963923115.1. GTDB lineage: Bacteria > Planctomycetota > Planctomycetia > Gemmatales > Gemmataceae > SYLG01. The sequence continues at coordinate 7,803 of CAWUOD010000067.1, read as the reverse complement.
CGTTCCCCGGATTTTCAAGGGACTCGGCTTTCCATATTTCCTTCCCCGTTTGCCGGTCAAAGGCTACGACCACCGAACCCTTCCCCCCCACCAGGCAAATATAGGAGTCCTTGTACCGTAACGGGTGTGCGGCAAAACCCCAGATGGGAATGGTCGTGGAGAAATCCTTGGGAAGATTCTTTTGCCAAATTGCTTTTCCCGTGGCGACATTCACGCAAAGCAAATCCCCCATGGCACCCAGGGCCAATACTCTGTCCCCATCGGCCAAAGGGGTGGCCCTTGGGCCGCAAGGGTAGGAGATCTGATAAATACTGGGCCAGGAGAGCTCCCATTCCGTTTTCCCCGTGGTTTCGTTGAGGCAAATTAGCCTCTCAACCCCCTTGGAATTGGATTTGGCAAATGGATTCGAGGGATTCACCACCCCTTTTTCCAAAATTCGGTCGGTGACAAATACTTTGCCATTTTGAACCGATGGACCTGAATAGCCACCCCCAACGGGAACTTTCCAAAGAGTTTTCAGGCCATCCTTGGGAAGGGTTTCCAGGAGTCCATCCTCCCGCCATACCCCATCCCTTTGGTTTCCAAGCCATTGAGACCAATCTTCGGCCTGCAGGGTCTGGGGGAATTGGACAAAAGAAAGCAAGAGCATTGAAATCATAATATATCTAGTTGTGTTCATCAGTACTCTCCCCAGCCGTTGCAAACCGCAGCTTCAGCTTACTAGAATCGAGGTGTGGCCTTTCCCTCAAGCCCATTGTGGTTTATAAAGAGAGAATCTGAAATCCCGAAAGGGATCGTCCGCCTATTGAATTTAGGATTTGCGAAAGTCTTCAGGAGTTCTTATGCCGCTTCGTATGCGTGTTCATGATCGGGAACCGATTGGTTTGGCTCTTCGCCGTTTCAAGAAATTGCTCGAGCGTAGTGGAATTCAAAAAGAACTTCGCAAGCGGAAATACTACGAGAAGCCCTGTGAGGCTCGTCGGCGCGCTGAACTCCGTCGCCAAAGTTCGATCCGCAAGGCCTCGAAGATGGTTGGCAAAAAGGTATAGTCGGCACTTGCCCTCCCAGTTTTCCCGCACAACAATGTATGTATGGGTTCCTGGATTACCTTCCGGGACCTCGGTATCCAGGGGGCTTGGCCATTTCTGACCTTCCACAACAAATCCAGAATCCTCGTGGCTTTCTCATGCGGTCGCTCATGGCGCCGTGGTATGCCATTCCGGATTGGGCCAAATCCGGACCGTTTTTGTTGCTGCACCTTTCGTGTCTGATGGTGCTTTTTGTGACCCCCAGCGTCACCGCTGTGGTTCTTTGTGTGCTGTTTTATGTCGCCCGGATGTTTGGGATCACAGCGGGTTTTCACCGCTATTTCTCGCATCGGTCCTACAAAACCAGTCGCATTTTCCAGTTTTGTTTGGCTTGGCTTGGATGCAGCGCCCTTCAGCGTGGTCCTCTCTGGTGGTCTTCCCATCATCGCCACCACCACCAAAATTCCGATCAGCCAAATGATGTCCACTCCCCCGTGGTTCAAACTTTTTGGTATTCCCACATTGGTTGGGTGATTTCCTCCGACGCGAATCATGTGGATTGGAAAAACATAAAAGATATCGCAAAGTTCGCGGAGCTTCGGTGGCTCGACCGTAACCACTGGATTCCCGGTTTGACCCTTGCCGTGATTTGTTACCTGATCGATGGGTTGTCGGGCGTTGCCTGGGGATTCCTCCTTAGCACCGTGATTCTTTACCACGGAACCTTTACCATCAACTCCCTTACCCACCTGTTCGGCAAACGCCGTTTTCCGACAACGGATGACAGTCGCAACCACTGGCTTTTGGCGATCATTACCCTTGGAGAGGGGTGGCATAACAATCACCACTATTACCAGGTTTCCGCCAACCAGGGGTTCTATTGGTGGGAATACGACATCAGCTTCGCGATTCTCCGCTTCCTCAGCTGGTTTGGCTTGGTTTGGGATCTGAAGCGGCCACCAGCGCGGGTCTTGGACTTGGGAAAAAGGCTTGATGCCGAATCTGCGGTCCAGGCAACCAACGGAGTCGCCTAGGTTCATCCGACCATTTCGAATGTCCAAATCCAAACATCAAGCTGCCTGGGAGAAAAAACTCCAGTCAGCTTGTTTGCATTTGAAATCCGCGGACGCCAGACTTGGCAAAATCATCGACAATATTGGTCCATGCGGGTTGAAATCCCCTGAAAACCCTGAGTGGTTTTTGGTCAAATCCATCGTAAGTCAGCTCATTTCAACCAAGGCAGCCGAAACCATAACCGCCCGTTTGGTTGGACTTTTGGGAGATTCCCCCCGGCAATACCTTCCCAAACTATCCAGTATGGGCGAAACCGACCTTTCGGGAATTGGCCTGAGCGGGGCGAAAATCCGGACTTTGCTTGAGGTCTCCCGGAAAATCCGGGACGGATTGCGATTGGATGTCAACGAGGGCGATTTGACTCCCCAATGGGAAAAGGAACTGCTGGCGGTGAAGGGAATTGGCCCCTGGACGATTCACATGTTTCGAATGTTTGGGATGGGTGATTTGGATGTGTTGGCACCCGGGGACCTTGGCCTTCGTCAGGGGTTGGCGCGAATTGATGGTATGGACCGGGCATATTCCCCTGGGGACCTAGCCAGGCGTTGTGAACCATGGAGGCCCTTTGCCTCGGTGGGTACCTGGTATGTTTGGAAAAACCGGGACGCGCAAAACCTGGCCAAGTGACTGGTTTATTCAGATGGTCAGTTTTTGGGGTCTCCATTTTCCGGAACATCGGGCAGAGTGGGGCCGGGGATGGTATCCCCGTTTTCCATTGGAGTGCCTGTGTGGGTGCGAACAAACCACGAGATTTGCCTGGCCAGTCCGTGCAAAATTCCGATATCACGCATCTGTGGGCGACAACGCATGAGCATGTGTCTTACACCCTCAAACAGCGAATCGGCCTTTTCGCCGTAAAGAAATCCAATTTCCAAAAGGGATGATTTCAGATTGGCAAATGCCCTTTCCTGGGCCTCCAGAGGCGCCATCTTTTCCGTGGTTACCCAGTCGCGTTCGGCGGCGAGCCATGCCACCCGCAGCTCATAAAGACAGATCGCCACCGCGGAGGCCAGGTTCATGGAATCATAGTCAAAAGTGGTTGGAATTTCGATGAGGTGACTGCATAAGGCGACCTCGTCGTTGGTCATTCCGTTGGGTTCGCTGCCAAATACAATTGCGACTTTTCCGTGTTGGCTTATCTCAACCATTTGGGGCATAATATCCCGCACAAAACCACGCCTCGAGGAGCGAACGACCCCGTCGACCTTGCTGGCTGTGCCCACGGCCGCGACGCAATCCGCCAGAGCTTCGGAAAGTGTTGCGACAGACCGTGAGTTTTTGAGCACATCATCGGCATGCACCGCCATACGCAAGGCCATTTCCGATTTGGGATCGGCAATGGGGTTGACAAGGACAAGCTCCGGGAATCCAAGATTTTTCATCGCCCGGGCGACCGACCCGAGGTTGCCCGGGAAATGCGTCTGGACGAGAACCACCCGGAATGGGAGCTCCCTCATTTGCTTTTTCCATTCCCGGCAAGCTTGAGAGCCAGCTCCTTGACATGAAGGATGTCGAGCTTGCCACTACCCAAGGCGGGGATTTCCTTGACCTCAAACACATCCCGTTCATCAGGTCGCCAAAGCGCGGGAATTCCGGTGGTCGCCAGACGGCCAATCCATTCGGATTTGGTGATCCCGAATCCTCTGAGAACCTCGGGTAAAAAAACAATGACAACCTTTTCCCCACGGGCTGGATCGGGAACACAAGTGACCGCGCAAAGCCTTTCGGTGCAACCAACCGCCTCATGAAGCAACTCCTCGAGTTTCTCCAGTGGGACCATTTCGCCACCGATTTTGGCGAACCGGGCCAGGCGACCCGTGATGGTGATGTGACGGTGGTTGTCAATAAACCCCATGTCCCCGGTGAGATACATTCCGTGGCGAATGGCATCCGCGGTTTTTTGTGGCTGGTGGAGATAACCCTTCATCACATTGAGTCCACCGCAAGCGATCATCCCTTCTTCACCCATGGGTTTGATCGCCATGGTGGCTTGGTCGACGATTGCCGCAAAGGTGCCGTTTAGTGCCCTGCCAATGGTTCCCGGGCGATTGCGAATCCATGTGATTCCCTCTTCCAACTCATCCACGCGATTGACCGCGGCAACGGGAGAAAGCTCGGTGCAGCCATAGCCTTCGAGGGGAAGGACCCCCTGTTTATTCTTGAACTCTTCCGAGAGCGCGACGGGGAGTTTTTCCGCCCCGCAAACGATGATTCGAAGGGTTTCGAAATCCCCGGGTTGCGCACGGCGAAGGCAAAAACGAAGGAAGGTTGCTGTGGAAAGGAAAACAGTGGCTTTGTGGGTGCGGGCAAGTTCTCCTATTTCCTTGGCTTGTCGGGGGTCAGGGTGATAAACAACTTTGGTTCCCATGGTTAGGGGCGCGCAAAGAGTCACAGTGTACCCAAAGCTGTGGAAAAAAGGGAGCACCGCCAGCATCACATCCGAGGGGCCAATCCGCAAGCATTGGGTTAAGGCAAGGATGTTGGAAAGTATGTTTCCGTGGGTAAGCTGAATCCCTTTGGGATCGCCGGTGCTGCCGGATGAAAAGATAATGGTGGCCAAATCTCCCACTTTGTGGTTGGACATTGGCATCAGCCATGTTTCAAAAAGCCAAGGCGGGCAAACCTTGACCAATAGCCCGGCAAGCACCCTTTCAAAGGATCCTATGGAAGCCCGAATGTCCTCCAGCAGGACAATTCTCCTGTTGGGGCCCGGTTCGAATGGAACCCGCTCCAGAAATCGCCTGGAGGTGATTATTGTTTTCACCGTGGTCTGCTTGAGGCAGGCCCAGGCGACATCCTGGGACGCCGTGTAATTGAGATTGATTGTGACCTTGCCCAAAAAGGCCAAAGCGGTGTTCACAAGCGCGGAACCAACTCCCGTGGGGAGCCAGATGCCGACCATATCCTCGTCTCCCAGGATGGGCCGCATTTTTTTTGCAAACAAATAGGATCCGGTAAGGGCTTTGAACCGGGAGAGCTTTCCCGTGATCTGGTCAAACCAGAACTCCTCATCGGGGGATTCCCAGGCGCGTCGGACAAATTGTCGGTGAACGGGCACCTCACGCGAGGTGTGCCGTTGGGCCGATTCCAGGGACAGCTTTTCAAGCTGGTCACGGACATGATATCCATCCGAATTGCCAGGAAGCGGATGGCCAACCTGAATGTCCAACTCGTTCAGCCCGCCCGGGATCTTTTTCAGGTTCCACTTTCCACCGGTAAGGCTCCATGGGCTCCCCCGTGTGGAGGTAACCCAAACCGGAAGGACGGATACCCCGGCGTGTTTGATGATGTCCAGAACATGGTCCAAATCGACTTCCGTGCCGTCCGGAAGGCGATAGTCCTCGGCCACCCAGGCAACACTTGTGCCCGCTCGAAGGGTCTCCAAAACGGGGGTGAAAAGCCTGGCAAGATCAGGTGGCGCGGATTCTTGTTTGTCGGGTGAAACCCTTAAAAGGATATCCGAGGCATGGTGGGCCAATGGATCCGGTTCCGTGGCACAAAATCGGGCGAAAACCACAGGACGATCAATCGAAAGGGTGGAACGAACAAGGTTTCTTTCAGGCCCGTAAACCTCGGCAACCAGAAAAAATACGGGCCCGTGAGTCGGGATGTGTTTTTGACCGTAAAGATGCACCATGGGGGACCAAGCAGGCATCAATCGCACCTTTCTGACTGACTCATGACAGGATTTTGGTCAACTTCCCATCGGGTGGTCCGAGGGGCTGGACGGGCCGGATACCAACAATCCTTTGGGGTCCTGTTTCCCAAAGAGGCTGGTTTTGCTTAGGATAATGTAGATGTTTTGGTCCCCAAGGACCCCCAATTCGACCAGTCCCGGGAATCCCCATCCCGGTTTTAGGAGCTCCTATGATCCTCCTTCGCTCCCATGCGTTCTTCGCGGTATCCTCGATTCTGTTTGCCCAAACTGCGGGAGCCCAAAACTCGGCAAATCCTTCCTTCATCAAGGATGTCGCGCCAATTCTTCGTGAAAACTGTTTTGGCTGCCATGGGTCCAAAAATCCCAAAGGCAAACTCGACCTCACAAAATACGAGTCAATGCGCAAAGGGGGCACCAAGGACGATCCGATTGTTCCGGGCAAACCTGATGACAGCTACCTCATCGATGTGATGAAAGCGACAGACAAAACCCGGATGCCCCCCAAGGACAATGGCGACCCCATCCCGCCAGCCCAAATGAAGGTTATCGAAAAATGGATTGCCCAGGGGGCCAAACTCGATCCCGAGGTCGCGCCAAAAGCGGACCTTATCCGCGAATTGCGCCAGAGGTGGAATCCCCCGGGCCTTGTCGCCAAATATCCTTTCCCCATTCCTGTCACATCCCTTGCCCACTCCCCCGATGGTAAAAAAGTTGTATCCTCCGGGCACCATGAACTTATGATTTGGGATGTGGAATCCGGGAAACTGGAAAAGAGGATCAACATTCGGCCCCGCCGGGTCATGGCCATGTCATTCCTTGATGCAAATCAGCTGGTTGTTGCCGGGGGGCGCCCTGGCGAGGAGGGAACCCTTGCGGTTTACAACATCGCTGCGGCACCAGTGAACACCGAAAAGGGAATTCAAATTCTGGATGGGACCAAAACAGGCAAAGCCCTGGTTCGCCAACTTGCCGATGCGGACGATGAGCTCGAAGCCCTGACCATTTCCAACGACAAAAAGAAACTGGCGGCGGCGGGTTGTGATCGGGCCATTCAGGTTTGGGATATTTCCAAAGGGATTGCCGAGGCAAAGCTTGAACAGACCATTGAAAACCATGCGGATTGGATCTTCGGCCTGGCATTTAGCGCCGATGGCAAAACGATCCTGAGCGCTTCCCGCGACAAAACCGCCAAGCTTTGGGATCTTGCGGCCAAGGAATCCCTGGCAACTTTTCCCGACCACGCGACAACCGTTTACGCCGTCCTGGCTTTGCCTGATGGAAAGCTTGGACTCTCGGCGGGCGAAGACAACCAGGTTCGCTCGTGGCAACTCCAAGGTGACAACGCGGGAAAACAGGGGCGCGCAAAGGGTGGCCATGGTGGAGCTGTTTTTCGGATGGCATGGATGCCTGGCCAAAAGGAATATGTGACAGCTTCGTCCGACCAGACCGTCCGGATCTGGAAAGCCGATAGTGGGGACCAGGTCAAAGCCTTCCCCGTTTCTGGTGAGCAGGTCCTGAGCCTTTCCGTGAGTCCGGATGGAAAACAGATTGCCGGGGGCACATTTTCCGGGGAGATCCTTCTTTGGAATAGCGCTGACGCGAAACTGATTCGAAAGTTCGCCTCCGATCCCGGTCAGCCCAATCCTGTGGTCCCCGTTACGGCGGCTCCGGCTCCCAAAAAGGAAGAACCGAAAAAGGAGGACAAAAAAGCTCCTCCAAAAGCGGATCAAAAGGATGCCGCAAAAAAAACAGCCGACAAACCCAAATGAGCAGACAACCTGGTCCAGAGGATCGACCCCGTTTGAGGCCTTATCTGGCCGCCTCGCCGGATCCTGCCCGGCCGGGGATTCATGTTCTCCACGATCAGGTCCGGGTCAGCGACACCCAGCTTTCGATTGGGCCGATCGATCTGGAAATCCTCAAGAGAATGGGGGGGAAATCGTCCCTCCGGGAAATTCACCAACAGATCCAACAGGAACTGGGGCAAAAACTCATTTTGCCTCTTCCCCGGATTCTCCGGTTTGTGGAGGAGTTGGAAAACGC
>CAWUOD010000066.1:0-9946 GCA_963923115.1 uncultured Singulisphaera sp. | reverse complement strand
ACAGCCTGCATCCAGGTCGAACTGGTCAGGATCAGTCGGTGGATAGGCTTGAGATGGCCGCCGTTGTCCCGAATCAGGCAAGCAAGATAGTCGAGAAGTTCCGGATGAGTGGGGGATTCGCCCATCTGGCCAAAGTCGTTTGGAGTGGCAACGATCCCCTTGCCAAAGTGGACCTGCCAAATCCGGTTGGCGACCGAGCGCCAGGTGAGGGGGTTGTCCTTGTGGCCGATCCAGTCGGCAAGCCAAATGCGCGCCTTCCCTTCGGAGAGTTCTCCGGGGGGAAGAGGCATATGGGAGAGGCAATCGAGTGATCCCGGACCAATAATGTCCGCTTTTTTGCGGATTTCCCCCCGCTTGAGCATATGCACGGTGCGCGGTTTTCCGGGTGGCCTGTGCCCTCCATCCACCTCAAAATCGGGCGCGCCAACATAAGCCAGGGGCATGGGCCCAAGCGCGGCCGATTCCTCTTCGACCATGCGGGAAAGGATGTGCTTTTCAATCGCCTGGGTTTCAGCCGGAGTGCGCATGGGCGCGGGCTTCGCCAATGCGTCTTTTAGCGGGGCGGGGACCTGCGAAATTCCAAACGGACCGTTTGCTGGAGTCGTCCGCAAGCGGAAGCGGCCAATCAGGTGCGAGCCACCGTGGGTCTGTTCCAGACGGACGACAAGTTTTTCACCCGGTTCCAGGGAAACAGGACTCATCAGGGGGAAAATTGCCTCGTGCGATTCGCCCACTTTGGGATAGATACCCCAGGCGGTGGAAGGGTTGCCATCGACTGCATGGCGAACGGTCCACCCCTCCTGGTCCCAATCGGCCAGCGGCACACCAACGCCCAGTTTCTCTTCGCCTGTTTTTGTAGCTTTGAAAAAATGGATTTCGTTGAGATGCAGATTGCCGTTTTGGCAGCGACCAGGACCCTGAAAAGGGAGCGCGGGATCAGTCAAAAGTTCAATGCGCACGGCGCTCACCCGGCGGATTGGCCCCTTGATCACAACGGTTGTGATTTCGGTTTCGGGGCGTGGTCCCTCGGCCCGGATCGATCCATCGGGAAGCGCCCCCAGTACCGAACCATTGGCGGCGCGAAACGATTCGATTTCCGGAATCACCCAGGCGGTTTTGTCTCCCTGGCCTTCGAGGAGGAGTTGTCTTTGGCGGAAGGCTTCGAATTGGGTGCGCTGGACCAGTTCGGGGGACCAGGCTTTGCGATCAGGCTTTTCAAGATCGATTTTGATTCGGGCCAATTCCTTTCGTTTTGTCGCCTTTGCGGCATCCGGCTCAAAGGCGCGGTTTCCCCGGCCGATTCCCGCAAATACCGCCTGAAGCCGGTAGTATTCTTCCTGGCTTATGGGATCAAATTTGTGATCGTGGCATCGGGCGCAGTGGACGGTCACACTCTGGAAGGAGCTCATCACGGTGGTGATGATGTCATCCCGATCGAGGTAGTGACCGATTTCGCGGTCGATGGCGTCTTCGCGAATATCACGCAACGAACTCTCATCCCAGGGGCCCGCCGCCAAAAGTCCCAGACCCGGGATGAGGTCGGGGCGATCGGGGAAGGCCTGATCGGCGGCAAGTTGTTCCTTGACGAAGCGGGCCCAGGGGCGGTCGTCGTTATAGGCGTTGATCAAATAGTCGCGATAGCGCCAGGCGTGGGGGCGAATCCGATCCTGGTCGTGGCCATGGGATTCGCCAAAGTGAACATTGTCCATCCATATACGGGCCATTCGCTCGCCATGGTGGGGCGATGCCAAAAGCGCATCCACCGCCCGTTCCCAGGAGTCGGGTCTTTTGTCCTCAAGGAAGGCATCCATTTGGGCAGGTGTGGGAGGAAGCCCAAGGAGGTCAAAATAGGCGCGTCGCAAAAGTGTTCGCTTGTCGGCGGGCCCAGCCGGAGCCAATCCCTTTTCCAGAAGTTTGGCCAGGATGAAAGCATCGACCGGGTTTTTGACAAACCGGCCTGGGTCCGCTGGGGCGGGCACCCGGGGCATCACCAAAGGGTGGATCGACCAGAGGGTTTCATTTTTGGGTTCTTTGGGGTGAGTGTCGGCGGGTTGTCCCCAAAGATCTGGTGCAAAAAAGGCAACGATCAGGGCGCAAGGGAGCACAAAAGGCATGGCCGCTGGATATTTCCGGGACATGAACCGGGGCTCCGGAGGGGGTAAGAGGCAACCTGGGCCTTGGGATCTTTTGCTTGGGTCCTTTTGGGGAGGTCCTTGCTCAGGGTCCGGGTCCGGGTCCATTTTTGGTCGCGCAAGGCGTTGGGGCAGGCATGGTTATCTTAAATTGTTCCGGTTTCCCGCCCAAGGGGAATTTGCCGGCCCAAAAATGGCGCCTTGGGGGGGCTTAGCGCGCAATTTTTCCAAGCCCGGAACGAATTTGCACAGATTTTGGGCCCGATTTCGGGTTTTGGGTGAGATAAATCCGGGGTTTTTGGCGGTTGCCAACCAACTGGAAATTCCGGAAACACGAACGACCCGGAGGGTTGTCCAAAAAATAGGGTCCGAAGGCTTCCAGGTCAAAGGGTTTGGGCACCTTCCCCGGAGGCTTATCTGTTGGATCCCCCAAAAGAAATGGGTAAGATTAAGGGAGCCTGCCTTGTGGGATTTCCACGCCAAGGAACCGAGCACCCAATGATGATAGGTTCTTCAACACTTGCGTTAGCTGTTGCCCTTGTCACGACTCCCTTTTTTGCGGACAAATCCGCGGAAGAGCATTTTGAGAAGTCGGTTTGGCCCCTTTTGCAGGCCAAGTGCCTCAAATGTCATGGTGAATCCAAGCCCAAGGGTGGCCTGCGCATGGATTATCGTGATGGATTCCTCAAAGGGGGCGACTCCGGCCCCTCTTTCGTTTCGGGAAAACCGGCCGAAAGTCTCTTCCTCAAGGTGATTGAATACAAGGACGACATCCAGATGCCCCCCTCGGGCAAGTTGTCCGAACCGGAACTTGCCATCCTTCGCCAGTGGGTCAAGTCGGACCTCCCCTGGAAAAAGGGGATCGGTGCCGACCCATCGAAGGTGGTCAAGCACGAAGAAAAACCAAAGCGGATCGAGGCCAAGGACTATTGGGCGTATCAGCCTTTGAAAAAGGTTTCGCCTCCCCGGACCAAGGAACAGGGTTGGGCCAAAAACCCGGTCGATGCGTTCATTTTGTCAAAGCTGGAATCCAAGGGGCTTCGACCCGCCCCGGTTGCCGACCCGATCTCGTTTTTGCGTCGGGTGACCTATGACCTGACCGGGCTTCCCCCCACCCCTGCGGAGATCGAAGCTTTTGTCGCGGACAAGTCTCCCAATGCTGTCGAAAAAGTCGTTGATCGGCTCCTTGCGAGTCCCCACTATGGCGAAAAATGGGGACGGCATTGGCTTGATCTGGTTCGTTTTGCCGAAACCAACGGCTACGAACGCGATGGAATCAAACCCTATGCCTGGCGTTATCGTGACTATGTGATTCGCGCCTTCAATTCCGACAAGCCGTTTGACCGATTTGTCCGCGAACAGATCGCCGGGGACGAGCTCCCCGTGGAGAAGGATTCCCAGGCGGATGCCGACCGGATCATCGCGACAGGCTACCATCGTCTTGGTCTTTGGGACGATGAGCCCGCCGATCCGCTGCAGGCCAAGTTTGATGAGTATGACGATCTGGTCGCGACCACCTGCCAGGTGTTTCTGGGCATGACAATGAACTGCGCCCGGTGTCACGATCACAAGATCGATCCGATTCCCCAAAAGGACTACTACCGCTTCCTGGCGTTTTTCGCCGATATCCCGCGCTTCTCCAACGATCGCAATCCGTTTTCGGCAACGGCGCTGACCGATATCACTCCCCCTTCCAAACGGAAGGTCTATGAAGAGGAGCTTGAAGCCCGGAAGAAAAACATCGCCACCCTCGAGTCCCAGCTTCGCAAGATCGAAGATATCGGCATCAGCCGCATGTCAGGAGAGGACAAGGACGCGGCCCTGGCCAACGATCGTGAGGCGGTCCTCAAGGCCAAGCTGAAGGGGGTTCTCAAACCTGAGGAGAACAAGGAATATGGGAAGCTCAAGCGGGAACTGGGCGAGCTTAAAAAACAAAAGGCTCCCGAATCCCAGGAGTTGGCCTTGTCGGTCAACCAGTGCCGGGTCAAACCGGAACCTGTGAAACTTCTGGTGCGTGGCAACCCGCACTCCCCATCGGATGTGGTGACCCCCGGTTTTCCCATTGTTGTCGAATCCAGGGAGCCTGCGATTCCTGAACCCAAAGCGGAATCCAAAACCTCGGGGAGAAGGAAGGTTTTGGCGGACTGGATCGCAAGTCCCGAAAACCGACTCACCTCGAGGGTTTTTGTCAATCGCCTTTGGCAGCACCATTTCGGCCGTGGTATCGTTGGCACAACCAACGATTTTGGCCAGTTTGGCGAAACCCCCACCCATCCCGACCTGCTCGATTGGCTTGCCAACGATTTCGTGGAAGGTGGTTGGAAGATCAAGCGGATGCACAAAATGATCCTTCTGTCCGCCACCTATCAAAGCAGCGCGGTGGCATCGCCCGATGTCGCCCAAGCGGCTTCGAAGGTCGATCCGGCCAACACCCTGCTTTGGAAGTTCCCGATGCGTCGGCTTTCGGCCGAGGAAGTTCGGGATAGCATGCTCACCGTTTCGGGGAGCCTGAACGAAGCGATGGGAGGGCCTAGTGTATATCCTCCGATTCCTCCGGAAGTCCTTGCCGGCCAATCTGTTCCCGGCCAGGGTTGGCCCACCACCCAGGGGCCCGAGGCGAATCGTCGCAGCATATATGTCCATGTGAAACGCTCGCTTCAGCTTCCCATCCTTTCCCAACACGACCAGGCCGACACCGACACCTCGTGCCCCGTTCGTTACACCACAGTGGTTCCCACACAGGCCCTTGGTTTGCTCAATAGCTCGTTCACCCAGGAACAGGCGGGCATCTTCGCCAAAAAACTTTTGCGGGATGCGCCGGCAAGTCTTGAGGACCAGCTTACCCTTGCGACACGGCTCACCACAGGACGGGCGCCCACCGCCAAACAGCTCCAGATCGACAAGGCCCTGATCCAGGACCTTGTCAAGAATCATGGCATGAACGATGAAACCGCCCTGAGGCAATATTGCCTGATGGCTCTCAACACCAACGAATTCTTCTTCCTGGACTAGATCAGGAAAACCGCACACGAAAGGGATCGCAAAATGACCGCTTCGCAAAACCAGTTTTGTGGCAGAACCCGTCGCGAGTTTCTCTGGCAATCCGGTGGGGGCTTCGGCGCCACCGCGCTAAGCGGGATGCTTGGACAGGATTTCTTCGCCCGTCAGGCCCACGCAGTCGATGGTTCGAGCTTTGTGAATCCGATGGCTGCGAAAAAGCCGATGACCGATCCCAAAGCCAAGGCCGTCATCTTTTTGTTCATGTATGGGGGTCCCAGCCAGGTCGACACCTTTGACCACAAACCCAAACTTTATCCGCTTGATGGCAAAAGCATCCAGGTGAAGACCTTTGGCCGAGGCGGCCACCGCAACGAGGGGAGGGTTGTCGGCCCCAAATGGGCGTTCAAACCCTATGGCAAATCCGGCAAGATGATCTCCGACCTGTTTCCCAATCTGGGAACTTGCGCGGATGATATCGCGTTTATTCACTCGATGTATGCCGAATCGCCGATTCACGGCTCCGCGATGCTCATGATGAACTCCGGCCGCGTCCTCAGCGGACATCCGGCTCTCGGCTCGTGGGTCACTTATGGACTGGGCAGCGAAAACCAGAACCTTCCCGGGTTTGTGGTGATGCTCGACCCCACTGGCGGTCCGATTTCCGGTCCGAAAAATTGGGCCTCGGGCTATATGCCCGCCGCGTACCAGGCCACGGTCATCAAGGCGGACAAACACCCCATTTTGCATCTGCAACCGCCCAAAGATCTTACCGAGTCCGCCCAAAGGCGCCTCCTGGACACCCTCAACGAACGAAATCAGGCCCACATGGCGACCCGGACGGACAATTCCGAACTGGCCGCTCGCATCGCAAGCTATGAACTTGCTTTCCAGATGCAGACACACGCCCCCGAGGCGGTCGATTTCACCAAGGAATCGAAGGCGACCCTTGATGATTATGGCATCAATGAAAAGCGCACCTCCGATTTTGGTCGAAAATGTCTTTTGGCCCGTCGCCTGGTCGAGCGGGGCGTGCGGTACATCCAGATCTATTCCGGTGGCGCGCACAACGACGACAACTGGGACGCGCACAGCGACATCGTCGCCAACCACACCAAACACGCGGGCAACACCGATCGTCCGATCGCCGCGTTGCTTCGTGATCTGAAACAGCGGGGTATGCTGGAATCGACCATCGTGGTTTGGGGTGGGGAATTTGGCCGTCAGCCGACTGCCGAATACGCCCAGGGAACAGGTCGCGACCACAACGCCTATGGCTTCACCATGTGGATGGCCGGAGGCGGGATCAAGGGTGGCGTTTCCGTTGGCGAAACCGACGAGCTCGGCGCGGCCGCGATCAAGGATCGCTTCCATGTCAAAAATCTGCACGCGACGGTTCTGGACCGTATGGGACTTGATCCCAACCGCCTCAGCTATTTCTATGGTGGGCTTGATCAAAAGCTGGTGGGCGTCGAACATGTCGAGCCGATCCGGCAAATCATGGCCTGATTCGGATCCTTTTTGACCTCCAACGGGATGCCGCAAACCTCGGGATCCCGTTGGTGTTTTGGTTCGCATATGTTGTTTTGCTGTTTTCGGTGGCTTATTCGCCCCAAAAGTAATCCTGTCCGGGCGCAAGAACCCTAGTGGAGTCGCCAAGCAATTCTTTCAGTTCCGCGATCACTTCGGCATGAAATCGGGGTTTGATGTGGATGGCCCATACTTCCACTTTGGGTTCAAGTTGGCGCGCCACGGCGGCGAAGTCCCTGGTCGTCATATGGCCGGAGATTTTGGCAAGATCCTGCTGGGATCCGGGAAAAGAACAATCCAAAAGCAAAGCCCGAAGGTTTGGAATGTTCCTTAGGTGGCTTAAAAGGGTGTCACAGGGGGCCGTATCCGTCGCGATGGCCACGGCGGCTTTGCCATCATCGATCACATACGCCACGGTGGGGACAACATGATTGATCGGAAAGGGAGTTATACTCAGTCCAGCGACCTGGACCGGCTGGCCCGGATGAAGCGGGAATAGTTTCAGGAAAACGGGTCCCTGTTCGGAGATCCTGACAAAATCGGGCATGATCCGGTCGTTGAAAATATCGCGCCTCAGGGAATCAAGGACCCACTCCGAAGCATGCACCGAAACGGTTTCGCCTCCCAGATCAAGGACAGTGTCCAGAAACACAGGCAAGCCACCCACATGGTCAAGGTGGGAATGGGTCAGGAAAACATGGTCAACTTTTGCCTGTTCCAGAGGGGTTCCCGAAATCCCAAGAGATCCCGCATCAATGGCGACCGAATCATTCAGGATATAAGAGGAGAGGTATTGCAGGGAATCGGCACGACCGCCCGGAGAAAGTAGCCTGAGCTTCATGGACCGGTACCACCTTTGCGCGGGAAGCTTTTGGGCGGGCAGTTTGGTAGAAATGGGGATTGATCTTTATCCTATTGCAATACCCCGCTCAAGGCTTTAGTAAAAAGGCAATCAGGTCCGCCATGGCCTGTTTGTCGATTTGTTGTTCCAACCCTTCGGGCATAAGGGATTTGCCCGTTGAACGCATTTCCTCGATGTTGGAACGGGCAAGCGTTTCCTTTTCTCCCCCTTGTTTGACAAGGGAGATGCTCGTTGGCGTTTCCGAGGTTACCATTCCGGTGATTGTGCGCCCCTCTTTGGTCTCGATGACATAGGCCAAAAACTGCGGGTTCACCTCCCGGTTTGGGTCAAGGATGTTGAGAAGAAGCGATTCCGCTCCCCGGTTGGCAGCAGCCGCAAGGCTGGGCCCGATTTCAAACCCTTTGTCCGCGACCTTGTGGCACGAAGCGCAGGCTTTTTCGTGAACCGCTTTGCCCCGGGTCGCATCCCCCGCAAGCGAAAGAATCGGGCGATAATTTTCGATCACTTCTCCCCGTTTTGGGCCCGAGGTTTTCATGAGCAATTTTTTGGCGCGGTCCAACAAGACAGGATCCTTTTGCCGTTCCAGTTGGCTTCGCCTGACGGGGTCGAGTTCTCCAAGCGGGAAGGTTCCCGCTTCGGCCGCGTCGAGCAAAATCCGGATTCGTTCGGGATTACCCAATAAGAGGTCGGCAATGGTCGCGCGATCCGAAAAGGGGAGCGATGGCCAGGCCTTGATGAAGACCGTCGCCGTGGATGCCCCCGCTCTCCGGCCAAGTGCCTTGATCGCGGCGGAGCGAACGGTTGGGGCTTCACGGGCGGAAAGCGCGGCCTCCAAAAGGGGCCGGACCGAAATGGGATCGGTCAGATCCAAAAGGGTCAGGGCACGGGCCCTTTGGATGGGATCCGCCTTGGTATCGGCAGCGGTCGTTTGCGCGGACTTCAGAATGGTTTGGATGCGTTCGGCGGTTTCAGGCCCCGCCTTTTGGGTCCATTGCTGGAGGGTTTGTCTCCGACGCGCCAAATCCTGAAGCAGATCGACAAGCACAATCGATCCGACCTCGGGGGAAAGCGACACAAACGCCTTCCCCGCGCGGGATGGGCCATCCGCACCCAGGGATATTTCCACCAAAAGGGATCCGGTGAGAGTGGCAAGGCTGGTATTGTTGACAGCCTTGCCACTCTCAAAGAATGCCGCTGCCAAACGCGAACGGTCGACCCCTCTGGCGCTCAGGCATGCCGCCTGCATCCAGGGATCGGATCCATCCTGCGCGAGGAGTTTGGCAAGCGCGGGAGTCGAAACTTCCGGATCGAGATCGCCCAGGGCAAACGCGACCGCAAGCCGAACCTTTGGATCCGTGTCTTCGGCCAGGGACAGGGCAATCGCCGCAAGGGGTTTTGTCCTTCCAAATGATCGCAAAAGGCGAATCACTGCTTCGCGATGCTCTTTTTCTGGGCGATTCATCGCGGAGTGGATCTGTTCATCGGTGGCGGCGCCACGGGCAAGCAAAAGCCCCAGGGTGGTATAGATCGCCTGGGAATTGTTGGTTGATTCGAGATATTGGGACAATTCCCCATCAATGGATTCTTTCGATGTCAAAAGAAGGCGTGATGCCGTCTCGCGGTGCCACGCGTTTTTGTGGCCCAAAAGGGGGATCAGCTCTTTGTTTGTGGCTTTGGCGAGATCGGGGGTGGGGCGGTCCCTGAAACTTTCGGGAACGATCCGGTAAAGTCTTCCCCGGTCACGACCGCTGTCCAGATCGACCAATCTCTTGATCTCGGGAGGGATCGAAGCGGGATGTTCGATCACTTCGCGACAAACATCGATGGCCCAAAGAGCCCCATCCGGGCCATTGGCATATTGGGCCGGGCGAAACCATGTATCCGTCGAGGCGACCCATTCGATGTCCTTGTCGATTCGGTCGGCGACGGGCTGGGCACCCTTCCAGGTGACTTTTTTGCGGTGGATCAGGTTGCTTCCGACATCGCCTACGATGAGCATGTCGGACATATCGCCCATCTGGTCGCCTCGCACCACCATGATCCCCGTGGCCGATGTGAAATAGCCCGAAGCGCGGCCGCCTCCTTCGACAAGCCCCTTTACCTGTCCTTGTACGCGCAAACGGGTTCGCACCACGCGCCAGGGTTCCACCTGGCTGATGCGGTAGACCTCTGCCTGGGGACCATCCGAGGCAATGGAGACTTTGGGGCTGGGAGCGGCAAATTTCGGATTGCGACCAAAATCGCCGTCGTTGGCCCAGGCGTAGATCGCATGGTCACTATTGTGACAAAGGAATTTGCGTCCCCAATCGTCAAAGGCCATCCCGTGTTGGGCGCCTCCCGTTTCGGCACGCAAATCGCGCGTGCGTGGATCAAACGAAAAGTCCCTTCCCCGAAGGGCCAGGGTCGATCCCTTGCCATCGGCGCG
>CAWUOD010000065.1:0-10163 GCA_963923115.1 uncultured Singulisphaera sp. | reverse complement strand
ATCGAGGACCGCCTCGACTTGGGGCTGATCGACGCAGAGGAGGCGGAACAGCTTCAAAACGATCGCGCCAGGACACGCGAGCGAACCATCGAACTATTGGAGCAGGCGGGGGGAATCCCCAGGGTTTCCCGGCCTGACATCCTGGCCGATAGCGTGCGGGAAGAGGTCTGGGGCGCTCTGCTTGTTCATTTGGGGAAAAGCCGCGCGGGAATGGCGGTGATCAATATCGAGGATACCTGGGGCGAGACCCACCCCCAGAATGTGCCGGGCACCTGGCGCGAACGACCAAACTGGCGGCGCAAAGCCAAAGTCCCAATGGAAGTGTGGATGCGCGACGAGGGGAGTTTTCTGAAGGGAACGAAGTAGGTCCGGGAGCCATTTTTTGGGGGCCGGAAAGGGTGAGGTTTTCCCCAAGAAAACGGCCAATTTCACCAGAGACCCTAAAATCTTTAACAACGGGTTCAGGGGACTCCACAGAACGGCTCAGTCGCCTTGATTCCTTCATTGCCCTATTCGGCCTCCTGACTGGGTCAGGTGATTGGGACGGTCAAAATTTATGGACACCCAAAAGCCCAACGAAAACAGCACCGAAAGCGGATCGCCACCTGTTCCCGTGTCCGAAGCCACCGTTGCCATCGGGGGGGCAGGTTCGACTTTGGGGGCGGAGGCATTTGGAAAAGTCAGGATTATTGGCGACAGCTTTCCCGAAATCCCCGGTTTTCGCATCACCCGGGAATTGGGTCGGGGTGCGATGGGCGTGGTCTATCAGGCCACCCAGACCAACTTGGGCCGACCTGTCGCCATCAAACTTCTTTTGTCGGGATCGGAAAGCCTTTACAAACGGTTTGAACTCGAAGCCAACGCTCTTGGACGCATCCACAACGATGGGATCATGCGCATCTACGATGTTGGCGCGATGGGAGACAAACCGTATTTGGTGATGGAGCTTTTGGAGGGGGGCACCCTGGGCAAAGCGACCGCGGGACTCCAGACCGATCCCAACGATGCCGCGCAACTGATCCACCAGATGGCCCGTGCCCTTGAGGCGATCCACTCGGCGGGATTGCTCCACCGGGATCTCAAGCCAGGCAATGTCATGTTGGTCGATCCCCCCCCCAAAGCGGACGCCAATGGCCACATTCGATTGGGCGGGATTCATGTGAAACTGTGTGATTTTGGCCTGGCCAAGGACATCAGCGAGGATTCGGACCTGACGCAAACGGGCGTTGTCATGGGCACCCCCGGCTACATGGCTCCCGAACAGGCTATGGGCCAGCACAAAAACCTTTCTCCCGCCACCGATATTCATGCCCTGGGCGCGATACTTTACGAGCTTCTGACCGGCCAGCCTCCGTTTCGCGGGGAAAGCCCGCTGGAAACGATCCGGATGGCCGTCGACAAGGATCCGGTGGCGCCGCGCAAATTGCGGGCGGGAATTCCGATAGATCTGGAAACAATCTGTCTGAAATGTCTGCAAAAGCATCCGGTTCGCCGCTATCAGAGCGCAAGGGAACTCGCGGACGACCTCCAGGCGTTTCTTTCGCACAATCCGATACGGGCAAGACGGGTCTCGTTGGTGGAGAGGGGCTGGAAATGGTGCATGCGAAACCCCGCGGGAGCCGCCAGCATCGGTTTTATGAGCGCAGGACTTTTGATTGCCACGATCCTGGGTTTTGTCGCCATGGAATACCGGGTGCAACAAAACGCCCGCAGCATGGGTCAACTCCAGGAAACCATCGGATTTGAAAGATCGCAGGCGAACGACCTGACCAAGGCGGCGGTCTGGTTCGCCGCCGCGCTGGGACACGAATCGGACAAGACCCGGATCGAGCTCGAACGACTTCGACTGGGCGCGATAATCGATGGTTTTGCCTGGATCCGGTCCTATGTCGTCCATAACAAGGCGGTTCGCGGATCCGCATGGTCCCGTTCGGGCAAATTGTACCTGACATTTGGGGATGATTGTTCGGTTCGCGTCCACGACCCGGAGCAATTCCCGCCAACCATCGCCCAATGGACTCCCGGCGAGGAAGACCGGGCATTGGGTGGAATACGAACAGCACTATTCCATACCGGAGGCAACAGGGAAAAACTTCTGGTTCTCGATGGCTCCGGAAGGCTGTTTGATTGGGACTTTCAGTCGCGGCGGGATCCAGCGCTTGTCGGGATCGGGTTTGATGCTTTGGCATTGTCGCCACAGGGTGGGAAAATCGCTTTGGCGATGGGGAAAATGGTGCGGGTATTTGACCTCGAGACCCTGGTGAAGGCCCCTGGCGCGGGATGGTTGGAGGAAAAAAGGGAGGACGGGGGCTGGAGGGAGTTGGCCGAACCGGTCAGGGAGCTCTCTTTCACGGCAAACCCGGACAGGCTTGTCGCGAGGACCGATCATACCCTGAATCTGCTGGATCCTGCGCGGAAGGGTGTCGCCATCCCCCTCAAAGGACTTGACGGATCGATTGTGTGTATGGCGACAACCCCGGATGGCGGACATGTCGCCGCCGGAAACGACAGGGGGGATGTGCGGGTCTGGGAGACAACATCCGGACAGATGCACAAGGTGGCTTTTGGACACCCTGAAAAAGTCCTTTGTTTGGCGTTTAGCCCCAATGGGAAACTCCTGGCAAGCGGTTCGACGGACCAACGCGTGTCCGTGCGCGAATGGAAAACCGGATATTTGAAGTATCAGGTTGGCCACGATGGTGATGTGACCTGTCTTGCGTTCAGCCGGAATCCCAATTGGCTCCTGACAGGGTCCGAGGACAACACGATTCGCATTTGGCACACCGAGTCGGGACGACCGGCATCCAGCCAGCTTGTCTACAACGCCACGCTCAGGACGATCGTCCCCCATCCGACGGAATCGCTTCTGCTCGCGGGGGGCGACGACAATGTCTGTTGCCTTTGGGATACCACGCCCAAAAACCGGGTGAAAATTCCCCTGGGCAATCCCATGGACCAATTTCTTGTGGACCGAAAGGGCCTGGTCGCGATGCGCTTTGGGGAGTCGGCGCGGGTCGGTTCAACCCAGGGCATTTCCGAGGCTTTCCTCAAAGCTCCCGCGAACGGATGGAAGCGCACCATCGACTTCGACACCCAGGCGTTTCTTGGTTCCCTGACGACGCTTCCCATGAGGGCGAAAAGTATCGCGCTCATGGGGGGGAATGTCGCGGTGCTTGACCAGGACGGATCCGTGACCATTTGGGACCCAAAAAAACAGGATGGGAAAACAGTCCTTCCCGCGGATGCGGCCCGTTCGGCGGCGACCGCTATCATTGGGGACAAGCACGGATCGCACTTTGTCCTGGAGACCCATTCGGAGGGGACCCGCAAAATCGAACTCCACCAGGCGAACGGGCGCGCCATTCCACTTCCCATGACCGAAGCCGTCAGGGCATGGGCGTTTGGAAGGGACGACACGCTTTTGGCATGGGGAGACGCCCGGGGTGATCTTCGTGTCGCGTATCTTGGCGACACCACGCCGGAAGTCAGGGGTCCCGTGCGGGCCCACGCCGGAGGAGTCACCTCGATCGCGGTTGGCTCGGTGATCGTCACAGGCGGCGAGGATATGCGGGTGCGAATATGGAAATCGGAGCCGGACAAACCGCTTTTTCCCGATAGTCCCATGCCACCCCATGCTTCGGCGATCTCTTTTATATCGTTTTTGGACGAGACGCATTTCCTCAGCGGCGGCGAGGACAACACCATGCGCTACTGGAACGCGAAAACGGGGGAGCCCCTGCCGGACACGATGTTGCACAACAGTTCGGTCAACGGGGCGACCGGAATCGCCGTGCCGGAAATGGGCAAGGAGCTGGCCGCCTCGGTAAGCTCGGAGGGTGCTGTCTATATTTGGGATCTTCAATTAGGTCAAACTATCGCCCCCCAAATGATTCTTCCGGGATACACCATCCGCGGATTTGATTTCCTGGACCAGGCCGGACCAAGACCCGTCGTCATCGCCGGGTGCTCCATGGGGACGATCGTCATCCAAAGGGTCACGGAACCCGCGTCGGAGATTTCGGCCAGGGATCTTTTGAACTTCGCCGAATACCACCCCGCATTCAAAATCAACGACCAGGGAACCAAACTCAATCCGATTGCCGGCTCGGACATCGAACCAAAAATGAAAGAAGTTTGGAGCGTTTTCCGCGACTTGTTCCCCCCCCTGTCCGGACCATTTGGTGGGGTTCGAACCAGGGACCGGGACCCCGGATTCCCATTGATCTCCTCCTTCACACCCCCCAAAGGCGCACCCAACCCAACTTCCGGGGAGAACCCGAAATGAACCAGGTCGACCATACCAAAAACCCCCATCGGCGGGATTGGCTTGCCGAAACAATACAACTTGCCGCGGCGACCCCAACCGCGATGGGCGCGGCCATGGCGCTTGGTCTCCCGTCGACAAAAGCGGCCGCCCCATCGGACACGATCCGTCTTGGCGTTCTTGGTTCGGGGGGACGCGCGAGGCACCTGATGCGGTCATTGGTCAAGGTTCCCGGACTCAAAATCGTCGCCCTGGCCGATGTCCGGGATGATGCGATCGCGACCACCAAAGAGCATCTGGAGACGATCGCCCCGGGATCGACGAAAGAACTTTTCATCACACGGGATTTTCGCGAAATCCTCGACAAAAAGGATATCGATGCGGTCCTGATTGGCGCGGCCGACCACTGGCACGCCCCCATGACCATCGCCGCGTGCAAGGCGGGAAAGGATGTCTATGTCGAGAAGCCGCTCACCCACGACCCCGCCGAGGGGAAGGCGCTGCTTGAGGCGGGTGCCGCCTCGAAATCCGTCGTCCAGGTCGGGATGCAACAGCGCTCGATGCCGCATATCCTCCGGGCAGGCGAACTGATCCGCGAAGGGCGCATCGGCAAGGTGCACAAGGTCCACCTTAGCTGGAACCGGAACCAGCCAAGATTTACCAAAGACATCCCGAAAATCCCTCTTTCGGCGGTCGACTGGAAGGGCTTCCTCGGCACGGCGCCCGGCCAGGAATACGATCCGTACAAGATGGTCCACTGGCGTTGGTTCTGGGATTTTGGAGGAGGGATCTTCACCGACCTGATGGTCCACTGGATCGATGTCGCCCACGGCCTTTTGAACCTGACCGAGCCCCAGTCCGCCGCGTCACAGGGGAACTTTGTCAAGGCCGAGGGGATTTGGGAAACACCCGACAGCGTGCAGACGCTCCTCGCCTATGCAGGTGGGGTGACCGCCCACTTTGAGGGGACTTTTTCCAACGCCCGCTTTGGCGCCATGATCACCTTCATGGGTACTGAGGGGTCTATCTATTGCGACCGGGGCGCGATGCAGGTCATTCCCGATCCTGGCAAAGCCATCAAGACCGAGGAGATTATCCTGGGCAAGGGACGCCGGGGAGCGGATTTTTACGACCAACCCGATGGCGAGCTGATTCATATTCTCGACTGGATCAGGGCGGTTCGCGAGCGCAAACAGCCCTCCGCGCCCCTGCAAGCCGGAATTGATGCCGCGTTTGCCGCGCATTTGGCCAACCGGAGCCTTCGGGAAAACCGCATCATCACCCATAATGCGAGGAAACCGGGATGAACACGGATGTCGAGATCGGTCCCCTGGGAGAGGAAGGCCTGAAAACGATTTTGGAAATGGCCCGCCTGGAAGGTTGGGCCCCGGGCCATAACGATGGATCATGTTACTTTGCCGCGGATCCGGAAGGTTTTTTTGGGGCCCGGGTCGATGGGAAACTGGTCGGTGGAATTTCGGCGGTGCGCTATGGGCCCAACTATGGCTTCATTGGACTTTTCATTGTCCGGCCCGAATACCGTAGCGGCAATATCGGGCTGAAACTGGCCCGAAAAGCGATCGAACATCTAGGCGACAGGGTCATGGGCGAAGATGGGGTCCTGGCCCAGGAGAAAAATTATCACAAACTGGGGGGCTTTGACACCGCGCACCACCAGCTTCGTTACAAAGGCAAAGCGGGTCCGCTCAAACAATCCCGTCCCAAAATCGCTTCCGGGGATTTGACCGGGGACCATGCGATCGTCGAGCTGACACGGATTCCCTCGGGGGTGATTGCCTCATTTGACGGGCTCTACTTTCCCGGGCCAAGGGCCGCGTTTTTACAGTCCTGGATCAATGCGCCCGGACATGTGGGAAAGGGAATCCTGCAAACGCTGATGGTGCGTGGACATGAGGTCAAAACGCTGGTTGGCTATGGCGTCATCCGGCCAACCGACCAGGGGTACCGGGTTGGACCCCTTTTTGCCAAATCCGCCACCATTGCCCGTGCCCTGATGGCGGACCTTTGCTCCCGCCTGGACAACGGGGACGAGGTCATGTGGGATATTCCGCAGCCCAACCGGGTCGCCTGCCGGATGGCACTGGAATGGGGGATGGAGGTCGTGTTTGAAACGGCCCGCATGTACAAGGGGAAGGCGCCGACCATCGCGCCGGAAACCATCTTTGGTATCACGACATTTGAACTGGGATAAGTGTGAATTTTTCCGCCGACAAAAATTTGACGAGCCCCGCGCCAAAAACCGCGCCGATATCAGGCCGGGCGCCTTTGGAGGCGATCTATCTGGATCATGCCGCCAGTTCGACCATGAGGGCAAGCGCCCGCGACGCCATGGTCGACGCCTGGCAAAAGGGTCCGGGCAACCCCGCCAGCACCCATTTCGCCGGTCGTCCACAGCGGCGCATTTTGGACGATGCGCGGGAAAAAATCGCATTTCTTCTGGGCGCCTTTCCCGATGAGGTCGTCTTCACCTCGGGAGCCACCGAGGCGAACAATCTCGCGCTTTTTGGCCACGCCTTTGCGGTGGGTCAAAAAGCCCCCCTGGCAAGCTCACCTGTCGAACACGCCAGCGTCCTTCAGGCGCTTCAAACCCTCGAAAAAACAGGGCATCCGCTTCATCTGGTGATGCCCGATGGCGCGGGGATCGTTGGCGATTTGTTGCGGGAGCTTTTGTCGAAAGCCCCCGATCAGAAAACAGGCTTGGTGTCGCTTCAGTTGGCCAATCAGGAGACAGGCGCGATCCAGCCGGTCCACGAACTGGGGGAACAGGTGGCCCGACGAATTCCCGGTTGGCGTGTCCATACCGATGCCACACAGGCGGTCGGGAAATTCCGTGTCGATTTCCACAGACTTTCGGTCCAGAGCCTCGCGCTAAGCGCGCATAAATTTGGCGGCCCCGTTGGGGTCGGCGCGCTTCTCGTCCGAAGGGGCGTGAAGCTTCGCCCGATTTTTTATGGTGGCGGCCAACAGGATGGCAATCGTCCGGGAACCGAATCGGCGGCTTTGGCCACAGCAATGGCGGCGGCTTTGGGCGAGGCGGTCGCCGATATGGCCGATTTCTCCGGCCGTTCCAAAGTGATGCGAAAGCGACTTCTTGAATCGCTCCGGAATCAGGGTGTCTCCTTTTTGGTCAACGGGCCAAAAGAAGAAACAGGAATGCCCCACATCCTGAACCTTTCGTTTCCGGGAATTCGGGCTGATTTGATCCTTATGGCGATGGACCTGGAAAAGGTTGCTGTTTCGGCCGGGTCCGCCTGTTCGTCGGGGAGTATTTTGCCATCGGCCGTGCTGACCTCGATGGGCTTGTCCGAAGAGCGTGTACGAGGCGCCATACGGATCAGCATGGGGCACGACACAACCGTGGAAGCGATCGAAGAAGCGGCGCTAAGGTTGGTCAAAGTGGTCCGTCGTCTATCCCCGGAGTCCGGGGTATGAGCTATGCGGGGTGGGTTTCTGTCGATGAAAATCGGGCCGCAAGGCGGGCCGTGTTGCGTCAAATTGTCGCCATTAAGAAGTCCAAGCCTGTTCCCACGGTTCTGATTCGTGGGCGCAACGGTTCGGGAAAGACGCGACTGGCGGAAGAGGGTCTGGCCAGGCTGATGGAGGTGGCACCGGGATCTTCGTGGAGGATGCTTGGGCCCAAAGACCTTTCAAATTCGCTCAAGGGGCCCAATTCCGAGCATTATGAGGGGAAAGAGCTGGTTGATGTCGATTGGCTCATTCTGGATGATTTGGAGCCCTTTGCCGCGGCCATGGAAGAGCGCCTTTGCGTTATTCTGGATCAGCGACAGGCCCATGGTCGGCCGACCATGGTGCTCAGTTCAAACCCTTTGGGAAAGCTCGCCACGACGACGCGGCTTTCCGGGCGGCTTCGCGGGGGGATTCTGGTTGAACTCGGTCCCTGGCGCGACAGGAGCCGGCTGATTTGGCTCAGAAAGCTTTTCCTCCAGGGGCAATTGGACCGCCCCAAAAACGATTTGCCAATTCTTGCCCGCAAGATGCCGACATTGCCTGGCCCGATGCTTGTCTATTGTCAAACACTCAAACGATCACTCGCAAGAGGCCCCCTTCCGCCCGATCCGACCAAACCGAGCACGGAACGGATCCTGGAGGCGGTCGCGAAGGAATTTGGCGTGCCGTTGAGGCAAATCCGGGGGAAATCCCGGGCAAAAAAAATTAACGAGGCGCGCCAGGCGGCAATGCACCTGTTGCGGAAAGTTTTGGACCTTCCGCTGGAGGCGATCGGGCATGCCCTGGGTGGACGCGACCACAAAACCATTCTGAACGGATTGGCCCGGGCCAAGCAACGCCAGCGCGCCGACAAAACATTTACCCAACTTATTAAATCATCGCAAGACCTTATTTGATAGATACTTTGGTCAGGTATTGGGGAAAACCTGTTCACAGCGTGTCGACGACTGGTTGACAGTCAAGGCAGCTGTTTTCATGGACGCCGAGCTATCGACCGCTGTGAACCGCTCTCGACAGGTTGTGAACAGGTTACCGACCGGTTTTCCCCAAAAAAATTATGATTGCAACCCCGCTTGGCCAAACGGGATAAGGATCGATGAAAACGATTCCGATGAACCCGATCCACACCCTATTACCACCACCAAATTTCCATAAAAAAGGTGGTAAGCAAGACGCGGGCAAATTCAGGCCCCAACCTCTGATCTCCCCAGGCAAAGCCAGGAGACCTGGAGAAGACGAAGGACACCGGACGCAACAGGGAGTTTACGAACCCCTGCCTTCGGGTTCCCATCCCGTGTTTTTGCCTGGTTTTGGAGCAAAAAGCGAATGAAAATCATCTGCCACCGTGAGGCGTTCCTCTCGGCCTGTCAGTTAGCCTCGACGGCGGTTCCGTCCAAGGATGTCAAGGCGGTTCTCAGGAACATCAAGGCCCATGCGGATGAGATGCGTTGCAACCTGTTCGCGACGGACCTGGAACTTGGCTTGCGGCTTGATGTGGGCGGGGTTGAGGTGATCAAGCCGGGCAAGGCGCTTTTGCCGGCCCAGAAGATCATCGCCATCCTCCGCGAAGCCCGCGAAGACCAGCTTGAGATCGAATCGACCAGCGACGGGCTTACGATCAAGGGCAAGAAACTCCGCTTCGAGCTCCCCTACGAGGATCCCGAACAATTCCCCGATGTCCCGGAATTTGGCGAGGACATGTGGCACGAGATCCGCGCGGGCGATCTTCGCGAGATGATCCGCCGGACCGTTTTTTCGTGCGCGACCGAAAGCGCCCGGTACACGATGACGGGCGTTCTCTGGGAGCTCGAATCCGACGAGGCCAGGCTGATCGCGACGGATGGTCGGCGCCTTGCGCTGGCACAGGGACCGGCCAAGTCGGTTGGCGGTCACACGACCGGAACCAACGGGCCGGTCGTCCCCTCGAAAACCCTTGGTGTCCTCGACCGCAACCTGACCGACGATGACGAGATCGTAAAAATCAAGGTTGGAACCAACGAGATCTTTTTCAAAACCGATTGTTCGGTGCTGTACAGCCGACTTATCGAGGGGCGCTATCCCGATTATCGGGCCATTCTTCCCAAGACGGCGGCTATCAAGCTGACGGTCTCGGCGGGCGGGCTTCTTTCGGGCGTTCGCCAGGCGTCGATCATGAGCGACGACGAGACCAAACGCCTCAATTTTCATCTTGAATCGGGGCAAATCACCTTCGAGGCCCAGGCGGCTTTGGGTGGAAAGTCGAAGATCGAGATGGCCGTCGATTATGATGGCGAGGAAATCAGCACCAGTTTCAATCCGCAATTCCTGATCGACATGCTCAAGGCCATGCCGCCCGAGGCGGAGCTCCAGATGGAGCTTTCAAGCCCCGGCAAGCCGGTCCTTTTCCGTTCATCATCCTCGTACATCTACC
>CAWUOD010000064.1:0-10207 GCA_963923115.1 uncultured Singulisphaera sp. | reverse complement strand
ATTAATATATTGAAATTGCAATTTTATCATATCATCATAAATAATAAGTTTTTGTATATCTTTGTATACCAAACCTTTCCCTTGCCCCGGGCGGCCCGTATCTGCTCTGATATGCTTTGCCCAAATCAGGACAAAGACCATGGCCAAGGCACCGAAGCCACTCACCGATTATCTGGTTTATCTTGCGGTCCGAACCCTGGTCGCCGTGATCCAGGCGGTCCCGCACGATTGGGCCTATTCGTTTGCCAGGACTCTTGGCTTTATTGTGCATCTGGTCGACAAACGCCATCGAAAGGTCGCCGCCGAAAATCTCACCTTCGCATTTCCGGAACTTTATGGGAACGCCCAATCAGATCCCGATCAGCGTAAAGCTCTCGAAGCCCACATCCGGGGCGTTTACAACCATTTTTGCCTTCTGCTCGTGGAGATGATCCTGTTGCCCCGGATCATCCGACCGGAAAATTGGCGCAAACACCTGACCATCGACCGTCCCGACACGCTTATTCCCCTTTTGGTTGGTGAAAAGCCCGTTCTGCTGATCACCTCGCACCATGGCAACTGGGAGATGGGGGGGTACCTTATGGGACTTGTCGGGATTCCCAGCTTCGCAATCGCCCGTGTGCTGGACAATCCCTACCTCGAAAATTTCCTTTTGGGCTTCCGTGAACGGACCGGTCAGAAAATCCTGGCAAAAAAAGGCGAGTTTGAAATGATCGAGGAGGTTCTGGCCCAGGGAGGCAAACTCGCCACCCTGGCGGATCAGGACGCCGGACCCAAGGGGGTGTTTGTCGATTTTTTTGGGAGACCCGCCAGCACACACAAAGCGGTGGCGTTTTTGGCCCTGGAATACAAGGTTCCCATGCTTGTGATCGGAACACCCCGGATAGGTGGGCCCCTGGAATACCGGATCGAGGTGGAGGATATCATCCATCCAGAAGAATATGCCGACCGGCCGGACGCCTGCAAAGCAGTTACCGAACGCTTTACCCGGGCCCTGGAACGGATCATCCGGCGTCATCCGGAGCAATACCTGTGGCTGCACAGGAGATGGAAGCATGCCCCACCCACCCGCAAAAAAGCGGGTCGGGACAAGGAAAAGAATGAATCCCTGACATCCCCCAAAGCAGACGCGGAACCCGCAAATGGGGTGGGCTAAAGAAACCAGGCCCCGGGAGGATTATTCCTTGACCAAATTCCGGTTCCAGCCGGGGATGGTCACCTCGATGTCGCCTTTGCCATTGGGCACACATTGACAAGCCAGACGCGATTCGGTGGTCAAGCCACGGGCGTCGTCAAGCATATCCTGCTCATCATCGTTGGGTTCGTTGCAGTGTTCCAGTCCCTTGGAGACAATCACATGGCATGTGGAACAAGCGCACACGCCGCCACAGGCATGGTCAATTTCAAGGTCGTAAGCCATTCCAATATCAAGGATGCTTCCGGGCAGCCCCGTGCGACCGTAGGGGACCTTTGAAGGATCCACTTCGATCACTTTTTTCATGGGAAGAAAGGTGATCTTGTAGGGAGTTTTCGCGGGCTCGAATTTCGCGGGTTCAATATAAGGGTTAACCCCGGCCATTTCCTTGTTTCCTTCGCGCAAAACCAAAAGTCATGTGTATTGGGATTCTAGCCAATCCTTGGGAAAGAACAAATCCGCACTGATTTAGTGCGGATTTGATTCCCCATCACAATCCCGCAAGGGTTCGGGCCGGGGTGTGAGGCCCGAACTCCTTGCCGGAAAGGGCTTACCAGACCCATTCAAGGCCGAAGTTCAGCCCGTGGGCAAAGTATTGGCTCGATATCGGGTTGTATTGCGGAGCGGGCACACCCACCAGGGTGGTGGAGGGAACTCCGGTGAACGATGGGCTTTGGCTCGGGTTGATAACCGAGGACATTTGATCGCCTGGGCGGGCCACCTCGCTCAGGAAGAGGAATGTGTACCCAATATTGAGCTTGAGGCAATGAAGGAGTTTGATCGATCCGTTGAAACCGAGTTCGGGCATAACCGCGAATTGGCTGGAGCGATGGTAACCCTCGTTGGTGGGTTGGGCGAAATAGCCGCCCGGGAAAGCCTGGATCTGTTTGTTATTCGTGAAGTCGTTGGTGTAGAGCGCGCCGTTGATCTTGGTCACCTCGACCATGCTACCCATTGCGATCTTGGCCGTTCCATTCAAACCAAAACGGCCGTAGTCGCGATTGAGCCGAAATCCAAGTTGACCGGCATACAGGCTGTTTTGGACATGGAACCGGTCAGTGGTCCGAAAAACATCGGTCGCGGCGTTGGCTCCGATGGTCGGACTGTTGGTTGTGAATTGCATCACCTCATCCAGAAGCCCCCATCGATAACCAAGCAAGCCATCGACAGAATAATTACCCAGATATCCAAGCCGGTGAAGCATATTGACTTCCGCGGTCTGGAATGTGGACGAACCCCACAAGGTGGCGTTGCCTGAAAAATTGCCAGGGGAGGACACGCCTGTGCTATCAGACAGTCCATTTTGGGCGTTGTAAAAGGGGACGGACAAAGGCATCGACCCGGCCTGGCCATTGGAGGAATAGGTATAGGCGTTTGTTCGCTGGGGCAGCAAAAGATACGCGCCTTCAATACCGAACTGTTGTTGGTCATCAAGCCAGAAACCACCGTTAAGTCTCACACCCGAAGCGGGGACAAAACCCATGTTTCCGCCTATGAGGGTTTCCGTGCCCGGGTTCCCGACAACCCCTGTGTATCCGCTGGGGCCTGTTTGACTCAACGGCCCTGTGGTCAACATGGTGGGCATAGGCGAGGACTGTGTAAACCAAAGGAGATAATCGACAGATGCCCAGACGCGCGGCTCCACGGCCCGGGGCTCCAATATTCGGTCGATAAATCCGGGTTCCTCCGCGACCAACTCCTTATCGGGAAGGATTTGTGGGATGGTTTCCTGGGCGCTGGTCCGTCCCTGCGACGCCAGAACCGCTCCGATCAGGCCAAATCCCTTGACAAGGTCCTTGAGAAGGCTCTTCTTTCCAAAAACCACAAAAGCCGATCGGGCAAATCGTTTTTTCAGTTCACCCAGAATAGTAGACATCGTATTGTCCTCCACATCAGCACTACCGGTACACCCATTTCAAACCGGTCGGGCCGATTATGCATAGCCATCCTGTTCGACCTTCCATGACGATCCTGCCGAGGGATTCCAACGCGCCAATCGTGCTTTTTCCTCCCGATGTTCGGGTTCTTCCCATGGTGCTTGGGATGCCCGGAATGACGGTTGATCCGTCCCTGTCGAAGGTTCGCTTTAGGCAAGGCCACTTTTGACGATTGGCGAGACCGGGAGGCCCAGGCCCGATGAAACAGGGTCTGTCAACCTGGATCATTCCGGAATTCCTAAAGTAGGGGTCGGATTTTGACGACGCTAATGGAACGGGCTATCAGGGACCGAAGGCATGATCCAGTTCATCCAAAACATCTTTGACCGGATTTTCCCGACTCACAAAGTGAGCCGAGTTTCGATCGCCCTGCGCCCGATCCGTTTCGGATCCACAAACGACCATGCCCATTCCGGGCCGATTTCCCAAAAAGCCTCCGTTGGCCAAGCCCGTTCCCCAAAGAAATCCATCGCCAGCCCCCGGATGGAGTTTCTCGAGGCTCGCGCCACACCGGCCCACCTGGGAGGATTGGACATTCGGTTGGGATTGGCTGATTCGATTTTGCAACCTCAGCATAACGACTGGTTGGCCCAACCGATCACACGGACCACCGAGAGCGCTTTCCTGAATATGGGGGTCGTTGGTTCCCCCGATGGCGCAAGCCTTTCAGCTCGCGAGATTGTGGTTCAACCACCAGCCAAACCAAAAACCCTGGACACTCTCCTGTTTGCCGGAACCTTTGATGTTTCCCATTCCAATATTCCCCCTTTGGATATTTTCCCGTCTGCGGAAGGTTTTACCCTTTCCCGGGATGAACTATTCCAGACAGGCGAATGGGGAAGCGAAAACAACCAGCGTGAACTTTTTGGCTCATGGACCGGGGCACAGGGAACCCTGTTCGCAAACAACATAATCACCCATGGGGCGCGGACTCCGGACGCGCTATTGATGGCAAGCCTCGCGGTCGTGGGGGTTCCACTGTTATCGATGGGTGAAAAGTCCGACGATCATTGGAGGGAAATCCTTCCCGAGAGGCGTCCGGGTATCAAAAAAGGGAAGCGGGCGCCCCACCGGGCGAAAGCGCCAGAAAACGGCAAATAAGGAAACGGCAAATAATCAGGACCTCCGCAAACGATCGGCCAGCACGGCGGCGAGCAAAACAAGTCCAAGAACGATCTTTTGGGTATAGCTTTCCATTCCCAAAAGGTTCATGCCGTTCTGAATCACGGCGATGAGCAACGCCCCGACAAGGGTGCCCCAGACCGACCCTTGGCCTCCGGAGAGACTGGTGCCTCCCACCACGACCGCCGCGATCACATAAAGCTCATACATCTGCCCATAGGTTGGCGCACCGCTTTTGAGTTGACTTGCGAGAATGACACCCCCAAGGGCCGCAAGCGCGCCACTTGTCGCATAGACAATTCGCTGGACCCGTTTCACGGGAACCCCGGCCAAATACGCCGCGACGGGATTGCTCCCTGTCGCAAGGATGTAACGACCCAAAACCGTCGATTGGATCAGGTGGCTTGCCAGGGCATAAAGCACCAGGGTCAGGATCACCACCACCGGAACTCCACCGACCGATTCGCGACCAAGCCATGTGAAGGCATCGGGAACCTGATAGACCGATTGCCCCTCGCTGACCTGAAAGGCCAGTCCACTGGCAACAAGCATCACACCCATGGTGGCCAAAAAGGGTGGAACAGAGCACCATGTGATGATCGCCCCCGATCCCCACCCGACCACTCCCCCAACGCAAATGGCGGCAAAACCCGAGACGATCATTCCCGGAGCACCGGCGTTGATCCCCCCGAAATGGTCGCGGACAAGCCTTGTGCAGACGACCGCCGCAAGCGCGGCGATACTTCCGACCGAAAGGTCGATTCCCCCCGTCATGATCACAAGGGTCATTCCGGCGGCAATTATGGCGATAACAGAGATCTGACTTGCGATATTGAGCAGATTGGACCTTTGGAGAAACACCGGCCAGAGACTTGGCGCGGGCGCCAAAACCGGGAGGTTGAATCGTTCAAGCACCGGCCATGAGGATGCCGACCCTGTCGCCAAAACAGCGGAGATGGGCGGGCCACTTTTGCCTTCGGCCGCCTCACGGGCCTGGATGGGAGATTGGGCGAAATCGATCAGTATACCCTGTTCCCCCAAAAGCTCGGCCACCCGGACCGAAAACTGGCCATCCTCCGCCGAATTCGTCGAAACCACAAGAACACGGGCCATGGGTGGGCGCTTTTCGGAGAGGAAAACACGGGCGACCTGTTCGCCCGCGGCGGTTCCCTCCGGGGCGGTGCGCTGGATAGTCAAAAGAGAAAAAACAGCGCAAATGCCCAACAAGGCAAGAAGCACCCTTTGGCCGGAAAGTGCCAGGATAATTCCTCTCATGACTGCTCCGAGACGGCGTGTCGCATGATATCCCCTGGGGAAAGGCCCGGCGTGTTGGGAAAATCGGCCGCGATCGTCCCCTCGCGCATCACGACGATGCGCTGGCCGAGGGCAAGGGCCTCGGCGAATTCCGAGGTGGCAAAAAGGATGGCTGCGCCCCGGCCGGCGGCCTCGGCCAGAATCCTGTAAATGTCCCGGCGGGCCGAGGCGTCAACACCCCTGGTCGGCTCATCCAGCAACAACAAACCAGGCCGTGAGGCAAGGATTCTCCCAAGGAGGATTTTCTGCTGGTTGCCCCCGGAGAACCGTCCAGCGGCAAGAGCGGGATTTTTCGGTTGAAGCCCAAGCAGGTCGCTTTTGTCGTCGAATAGTTTCGATTCATCCCGGTTGCGGACATGGCGCAGGAGGCCCTTTCCCCCGGCCAACTCCTCCAGGACGGAAATCGAAAGGTTTGTCCGGGCGGAATGCGCCAAAAAAAGCCCCTGATCCTTGCGATCCTCGGGCAAAAAACCGATCCCCCGCCGAAGCGAGTGGGCTGGTCCATCGGGATGAAAGGGCTTTCCCCGGTAGACAATCCGGCCTTCGTCCGGCTGATCGATCCCCGCCAGCAAGCGAAGCAACTCCGTTCGTCCCGAACCAACAAGTCCGGTCAGGGCGACCAATTCCCCCGGCCGAAGGACCAGGTTCACCTTGTTAACCAGGGGTTTTCGCCCAAGGTTTATTGTTTCAAACAAATGGGGTGTGGCCGGGTTCGCCGAACCCGCCACCTGAACATGTTCCCCAACATCCCGCCCGGCCATGGCGGCGATGATCGCGGCCCGATTGTGGACGCCCCTTGGCTCATCGTAAACCATGCGCCCATCGCGAAGCACAACGACCCGGTCCGCAAGGCGGTCGATCTCCTCCAGGCGGTGACTGATATAGACGACACCAATTCCCTGGTTGGAAAGTTCGCCGACAATGCGGAAAAGGTTCTCGGCCTCGCCCGGGCTTAGGGCGGCTGTGGGCTCATCAAGAATGAGCACCCGGGTTTGGTGCAAAAGGGCCCGGGCAATTTCGATGATCTGTTTTTCGCCTGTTCGAAGCCGGGCGACTTTTCGATCCGGATCCAGTGGGGAACCCAATCGGGCAAGAATTTGTCGGGCCTGCCGCAACTGTTCGGTTTGCCGGATTTGGCCAAGCCGGTGAATCTCCCGGCCCAAAAAAAGATTGTCAACAATGGAAAGCGAGTCCACAAGGGAGAGTTCCTGGTGGACGATCGAAATTCCGGCATCCCTCCCCTGGACCGGACCTTTCGGGGAGTGGGATTTGTCCTGGAGGGTCATTTCCCCCGAATCGGGACGAAGGATCCCGGCCAGGATCCGCATAAGGGTGCTTTTTCCGGCGCCATTCGCACCCAGGAAACCGACAACCTCGCCGGGAGCCAACCGAAAATCGACCCCTTTCAAAACCTCGTTGGGTCCGAAAGATTTGCGGATTTGGCGGAGGTTCAAAAGCGGGATAATTTCGGTCATTGCTCCGGTTCGGCCACCACATTGGGAACGAGTGTCAGCAGCGGCGCCAGATAATTGCGCATGTTGTCGACCTCGGCTTTGCTCGCGAGGAATCCGAATTCCACATTGAACGACCTGGTCGCGCCCGGGGCCAGAACGGGAACCCGTCCTTTCTCCCTTTCTTTCTTGCGGGGCCGGGGAAAGTTGGTGCCCGGTTCGATGCCGGTCACATAACCATCAGCCTCGGCCGCGGTGTTTTTCCAAAGTGTGACATAGGGGAGTTCGGCGACCATCCAGTCAATGGTGGCGCCAAGGTCGCCGGCGGCGTTATGTATCACCGAGTGACATTTCCCCAGGGCATCCGGGCGTGGTTCGATGCAATAGACCTGTTCGACAAAACCGGTTGTCGGCGCGAGGAAATCGGTCCAGGTGGCGATTCCCTCGGCGGCCCGGGCGTTGATGGGGGTGACCTTCGCCGCGGGAAGGAGGACCTTGGCCCCCGCGCCAAGCACCGGCCTTCCGATGTTGGCATGATAAAGGATCTCAAATTCCTGGGGGGAGGCGCTGTGGTTGATCACCGTGTCACGGATAATGAACCTGGCCGAACCGGCCTCGGTTTCCAGTTCGGTCCTAAGCTCCAGCTTTGGGCCCAGAAAAGTCCGCTCGTGGACAACGCCCCGGACCCTGATCCTCCAGGGCGCCTGTCGTTCGATCTCGACCTCGACCTTGCTGGCCGGGGTGTTGGCGATCTTTCCATGGAGGGTCAAAGGGACCTCGGCTTTTTCACCCGTGTTGGTCGTGATGGTGTCGGGTCCTGCGCCCCCATTGTTCTCCAGCCCACACCGGCACATGAACTCGTTGAATCCCGAAAGCCATCCCAATCCGCCACGATCCTGAAGATTGATATATTTTGGATGGACAATTTCAGATACAGGCGAAAGCCAGCCGAACCTTTGACCCGACTTGCGAACCTCGATGATCCCCATGCCACGGGTTGGGCAGAGGACAATTTGCATCGCCCCATTATCCACAATCACCAATTCGACGCCGTCCTGTTTGCCCCCGGCCATCAATACCTTTCGGACCGTCCAGGGGTGTGGACATGTCGGCGTGACGAAAAGGCGCTGGATTTCGGTGGCCCCATCGTTCTGGAGATGTTCAGCGTCGGTAAGGACCTTGCGAAAAGGCTCGGCGGCCTGGCCTTTGGCCGAAGGAATCGACCCGTTCATTCCAAAAACGCAGAGATGAAGCGCCAGGGCCCAAGCGAAAGCCTTTCGCATGGGCATCATTTTGGGGACGATCGGGACCATGGTGAGCACTCCTTGCAAAAAAAGACGCCTGTGCCGGGAACAACACGGTACGGAAAACCGACCCGGATAACCGGATAAGATAAACAGGGGCCCCCTGTCCACCCGAGCCAATCAAACCCTTTTGGTGACTTAGCCAAACACTTTCTCAAGCGCCTTGCGCATGACGGCTGGATCCGGATCGATTCCGGTCCAATGCCTGATGCCGATCACGCCCTGATTAACGAGCATTCCCAATCCATCGATCACCTTGCAACCCCGGGCCTCGGCATCGCGCACAAGCCGGGTTCGGGGGGGGTTGGGAATCACATCGGCGACAACCATGCCAGGCTTCAGGGTGGAGACATCCAGCGGGATCCTTGCATCAACATCCGGGAAAAGGCCGATCGAGGTGGCATTGACCACGATGTCGGTTCCCTCCGGGACCTTGTAGTCGGTTGTCCAGGACTCATAGGCAAGGCCAACCTTGACCCGCTCGCGAATCAGTTTGGCAAGGGTCTCACCCCTTGAGGCGGAGCGGTTGAGGAGGGTGATGTGGCTTGCTCCGGCAAGGGCAAGCTCAACGCAAATGGCACGGGAGGCGCCGCCCGCGCCCAACACGACGACTTTTTTTCCCGGTATCGTGGTGAGTGGTTTCAGCGACTCGACGAACCCCTTGCCATCGGTGTTTTCACCAATCAGCTTGTCACCCCGGCGCACGACACAGTTCACCGCTTCCATGAGCGAGGCGGATTCCCCCAAACCATCCAGGTGCTGGATCACGGCGACTTTGTGGGGGATTGTGCAGTTGAAACCGCGAAAACCCATCGCCCGCACACCCTTCACCGCATCCGCCAATCCCTCGGGTGAGACCTCAATGGTCAGGTAACGCCATGCAAGCCCATGGTGGACATATGCGGCCTCGATCATTGCTTGTGTGGGATTTTCCGAAACGGGCTGGCCGAAACAGGCGGTTAGTTCCTGTTTGAAATTGAGCACTTTGGACATGGCGGGAGGAATCCTGGAAATAGCGAATTTGGCGTCATTTTCGGTTACGATTTTGCTAGGGAATCCCATGGGTTTTGCCAATGGGAATGAGCCGTTGGGGCAAGGGCAAAGCCTCTTTTCGCGATAGCGACTCCATGGGCTTCCGCCGGGCTCGTGGCGAAAAAATCCGGAAGCCTTTCGGATCCAAATCGCCCTGCCGGTTTGATCGTCCTATAATCTACTTAGTCGCTAGGGGTGTCCTGTTTGAGCAGGGACTGAGAAAAGACCCTTGGGACCTGAACCGGGTGATGCCGGCGTGGGAAAGCGACGCGAATTGAACCGGTTTGAACATCCGGAAAACTCCTATTTCGCGCTTTCCCCGGCATAACTGAACCATTGGGAAGACCGCGCAATGACCCAGCTTGAATCCGCCCGCAAGGGTATCATCACCCCCGAAATGGAATTCGTCGCCAAGCGTGAGGACCTCGAACCCGAATTGGTTCGCTCCGAGATCGCCCGGGGGCGCATGGTGATCCCCGCCAATGTCAACCATCTCAAGGAGAGCCTTGAGCCGATGGCGATTGGCGTCGCCTCAAAATGCAAGATCAACGCCAACATCGGCAACTCGGCCGTAACCAGCAAAATCGACGACGAACTCAAAAAGCTCCACACCGCGGTCCATCTTGGTTCCGACACGGTGATGGATCTCTCCACCGGGGGCGACCTCGACACCATTCGGCAGGCCATCATCAAGGCTTCGCCTGTGCCCATTGGAACCGTGCCGATCTACCAGGCCATCAAAGACTTCAAGGATGTGGCTGATCTCAAGGTCAAAGATCTTCTGGATGTCGTCGAAAAGCAGGCCCAGCAGGGCGTCGACTACAGGACCATCCACGCGGGGCTCCTGCTTGA
>CAWUOD010000063.1:0-10459 GCA_963923115.1 uncultured Singulisphaera sp. | reverse complement strand
CCGGCCTTGTTGAGGATCCTTGTCCCGGAAGGAATGCGACAGTTTTTGTCCAAAATCGCATTTTCTATGACGCAATTGTCGCCTATCCCAAGGCCCGGAATTCCCGCAAGGGCGTTGGCGGCTTTTTCCGCGGCATGTTCCTCAAAATTGGCGCCCAACATTACGGTGTTGCGAATGGTGGTATGGTCGCCGACAAAAGATCGGACACCCAAAAGGGCCCGGTCCAAAACGACATCCTTGCCAATCACGCAACCATCGCTGATAAGCGACTGGTTAACCGAGGCGGTGATCAACCGAAAAGCGGGCAAATCCCGCATTCTGGTAAAAATCACGCCGTCAGGGCTATGAAAATCGAAGGGTGGCTTTTCACTGGCCAGGGAGATCTGGACATCGTGGTAGCTCGCGATGGTCCCCAAGTCATCCCAAAATCCATCAAATCGGTAAGCGCAGGCGCGTCCGGCGGCGACAACCCCCGGAAGAATCTCGTTTACGAGATCCGTTGTCCACGGCTGGTCACCCAACAAGGAGAAGAGAGCTTTGCGGGAAATCACATAGATCCCCATGCTAACGAGGTGGGGTTTATCCTTGGGAAGTCCGGTGGAGGTCAGCTCCGCGAGGGTCGCCTCATTGGGTTTTTCGACAAATCGGCGGATTGTTCCCGACCCTCCTGGCACGACGGGGAAATCGGTGATGATGTTTCCCATGCGCCTTGCCTGCGCGGCGGTTTCTGGTGTGCAGGCAAGGGTCACGGCGGCACCCGCGGCGCGATGGGCCCTGAGAAGGGGACCAAAGTCCATGCGATAAAGCTGGTCGCCAGACAGAACGATCAGGTCGGAAAATTCCTCAACTTCGATGTAGGGTAGATTTTGCCGGAGGGCATCGGCTGTGCCTTTGTACCAGTCACTTGCCTCGTTGGTTTGCTGGGCCGCGAGACATTCGATAAAGCCACCGTGAAAGGGATCGGTTTTGTAAGTGTTGGCGATGTGACGGTGGAGGGAGGCGCTTTGGTATTGTGTGAGGATGAAGATGCGGCAAATTCCCGAATTCAGGCAGTTGCTCACCGGGACATCAATCAGGCGATACTTTCCGGCCAGGGGCACGGCGGGAACACTTCGATGCTGGGTAAGGGGAAAAAGGCCGGCGCCGGTGCCGCCTCCCAGAATGACCGCAAGAACCTGATTCATGGAAGAAATCCCGTCCAAAGGGTGGCGAATTCGCATCCTGGGTTTCCAGGATTACGGTCAAAGGAAATCCTAGGCAAAGGGACCGAAATTTCCGTCCGGGGTAAATGTTGTGGAAACTTGAGCCAAAACAATCCAAATGCCAAGTTTATTCGTAAGGATTGTGCGGGATATGTCCGATATAGGGATTGAGTGCGCTCTCACCCTGCCCGTTGGGGGTGGAAGCCGACCCTTTTGGGCCCGGCAAGCCGTTTTGCAGATGAGGTGATTCATGTTCTTTTTCAGCCGTCGTCGTCAAAAGCCCTCAAATCGCCCTTTGGGATTGGAAATGCTTGAGGATCGCTCGGTTCCGACGGTTTCGGCTGCGTTTTTGGGTGGGGTGAACATAGCCGTCGGGGATGTAAACAATGACGGTTACACCGATACCGTCGTGGGAAGCGGAGCCGCTCCCGGGACGGCTGCCAGTGTGCGCGTGGTTAGCGGCGCCAATGGCCAGGTTATCAGAAGCTTTAACCCCTTTGGAACCCAATTCACTGGTGGTTCCCAAGTGGCGCTTGGGGACTTTAACAACGATGGCTACCAGGACATCGTTTGCGGCGCGGGTCCGGGCGCCGCGGCCCAAGTCAATATTTTCAGTGGCAAGGATGGCAAACTGATCAAGGGCTTTGTGGCCATCAACAACACACTGCTCACCGGGGTCAATGTCGCGACAGGGGATTTCAACGGGGATGGCCAGGCTGACATCACCGTGAGCGCGCGCGCCGGGGCAAAGCCCTGGGTCTCGGTTTATGATGGCAAATCTTTTGGCACAATAACAACCTTTTTTGCATTTGATCAGGGTTTCAAGGGGGGCGTGAACATCGCCATGGGCGATATGGTTGGCACTCCGGCGGAAGAAATCATCTGTGGCGCCGGGGCGGGCGCGCTCCCCCAAGTCAACATGTTCAACAAAACCTCCACCAATCCCGTTGGTTCGCGACTGGCTTTTGACGCCAGTTTCCGTGGCGGGGTGAATGTTTCGACATTGCACTACACGGATAGCGCCTACGCGAACCTTGCGGTGGCCTCGGGGCCCGGAACGGCCGCCCAGGCCGTGGTGTTCAACGGTTTCTCCGGCAAGGCCGTGGCCTCCTATGGGGGCACCAGTGCCAGTCCACAAACAGGTTTCAATATCGCGGCGGGCCAGTTCCAGGGCGCCTCGGATATTGGCTCAACCACAGGGGGCAAAACCCTCGTTCAGACCAATCAGCAACTGGTTCTCACCAGCATGGCGGGAAGTCCCGATCAGCTCAGCATTTACAATCCCCAAAACAAGGAAGTCATCACCGCGTTTGCTCCGTTCTCGGGAAAAACCCCCAACGCCCTTGGAAATCAAAACCTGTTGAATCCCGTATTCAACACCGGTCCCGCCATCGCCAATCCGATTGGCACCCAAAATATCTACGATGGGAGCTCGGGCGCGACCGTCAATCTGAACACCTCCTTCTCGGATCGGGCGACGACACACAGTCTTGTCCAGCTACAGAGCACCCAGGGAAATATCAATCTCGAATTATTGGATCCCTATACTCCGGCCACCACAACCAACCTAATCAACTATGTCAATAGTGGCGCCTACACCAATATGTTCAACCACCGTTTGGCCCTCTCGAACGGAACCAAATTCGTGCTTCAGGGGGGTGGTTTCACCTTCAACAACACGACCGGAACAAATGGGGCAATCACCCCCATTTCACAAAATGCCCCTGTTGTCAATGAGCCGGGAATCACCAATACCTACGGCACCATTGCCATGGCCAAACTGGGCAACGATCCCAATTCCGCCACAAACCAATTCTTCTTCAATCTTGGCGACAACACAGCCAACCTCGACAACCAGAATGGTGGTTTCACCGTTTTCTCGACCGTCACAGGCGCCGGTATGGACGCTGTCCAGGCGTTCTCCGCCTACCCGGTGGTCAATCAGTCCTCGGTCAACTCGGCTTTGAATGAGATTCCCCTTACTGGTAGTTACGGATCCAATTTCCCCACAAATGCCAAATCATCGAATTTCTCCTTTGTGAACAAGGCGGTTCTGCTGCAACAGGGAACACCCCTTGTCTTCACCATCCTCAACAATTCCAATTCCGGCGTGGTCACCCCAAGCATCACCAACGGACAGCTCAAACTCACCCCCGTTCCCGGAGGAAGCGGCACCTCGACCATCACGATCCAGGCCACCAACAAGGATGGCAAATCGGTCCTCCAATCCTTCACCGTCAATGTTGCCATGGGCGTCGCACCGGCCTTCACTTCCGCCCCAACAACCACATTCACCGCGGGAACCGCCGGGACTTTCACGGTAACCTCAACGGGAACCCCAGGGGCGACCTATTCCGTGACCACCGGAACCCTTCCCAACGGGGTGACCCTCAATCCCGCCACCGGCGAGCTGAAAAGCACAGCGGCCGCCGCGAACGGGGTTTACAACTTCACCATCTCCGCGAGCAACGGTGTGGGAACGGCCGCCACACAGGCATTTACCCTGAATATCAACAAGGCTCCGACCATCACCTCCGCGGCTACTACCACATTCGTCAAAGGGACAGCCTCGACCTTTAATGTCACCTCAACCGGCACTCCCGCCGCGACCTATTCCGTAACCACCGGAACCCTTCCCAATGGTGTGACACTCGACTCGACGACCGGGGTCCTTGCCAGCACAACCGCTGCGGCATTGGGGACCTATTCGTTCACAATCAGCGCGTCAAACGGAATCGGATCCCCTGCCACACAGGGATTCACCCTGAAGATCGCGGATGCCACGGCGCCCGTCTTCACCTCCGCAAACAACGCCACATTCAAGGCAGGCACGGCTGGCAGCTACACCTTCACCGCAACGGGGGTTCCCACCCCCACCTACAGCGTGACAACGGGATCGCTCCCCTCGGGTGTCTTCCTCAATGCCGCCTCGGGCCTTTTGACCAGCAACACCTCCGCGGTGAAAGGCACCTATACCTTTACGGTGACAGCCTCCAACGGAGTTGGAACGGCACCCACCATGCCATTCACCCTGACCATCAACTAGTCCGGCGGAAATCCAGGCAGTCCTTGCAATTGGGGTGTTTCCTTGAGTACAAAACCAACGCCCCAGTTTGTGACTGGGGACTGTCTGCCTGATTGGGCTTTGGCTAAACCGTGGGATGTGGTGGCGGTTGGCGCCCATCCCGATGATCTGGAAATTCTTTGCGGTGGCACCCTGGCCCGTTTGGTGGACCAGGGAAAATCCGTCGCGATAGTGGATCTGACGGATGGTGAACCAACCCCCCGTGGCACGAGGGGTGGGCGACTTTTGGAGGCGGAGGCGGCGCAGGCCGAATTGGGGGTTCCCCTTCGGATCCTTTTGGATTTGTCCAATCGGGTGCTGATGGATGAACCGGAAAACCGTTACAAATTGGCGACGGTTTTTCGCCGCCTGAGGCCGAACCTTGTTATTGGAATCGCGGGCCGGACACCCTCAGGATCGCCCGACCATCATCAGGCCCATCTCCTGATTGAGGCGGCCCGATTTGGATCCCAACTTTCCAAATGGGACGATCGCTATGCCCACACCAAACCCTGGCGGGTGCCCCATCTCGCTTATGCCCCGTTTCCCTTCGACGCGGAGGAAAGGATATGGAACGGCTCGTGCATAGTAGACATTTCCAAGACATTTGATCGCAAATTGCGCTCGGTGGCCTGTTATTCAAGCCAGTTCGACGAAAAACGCCTGGCCAAAATCCACCACACCCTGTTGGGACAGGCGATCTATTGGGGCTCACGGACCGGATTCAGCCACGGCGAGCGGATCTGTTTCCCCACTCCCCTTGGCACCGATGACCTTATGGGAACGATTGGCGGCTTCGCACAGACCCCCGCGCCTGTCCAACTGCCTGTCTAGGGGAAACGGACGATGGTTCCGGTTTGGGCGGATCGGTAAATCGCCTCGATGAGTTCGACCGACCGGCGCCCCTCGGCGCCATCGACGAACGGTTTGCGTTTATGATTTATCGCATCGATAAAATCTGCCAATTGGCGCGTGTGGCCCAAATGGCCGATGGCGGAGGGATTGGACGCCCCGCCGGAGGCGCCTGTTTTCACGGCGAAACGCCCCCGTATTCCGGCATCGCCGGGCAGTTCGTTCCGGAATTGCCATAAAAGCAGATCGTCCTGCTCGATTTCCGCCGAACCCTGGTCCCCATGGACGGCGATGGTTTTGGACAGCCCGGGCCAAACGCTTGTTGTCGCCTGGATAACGCCCAAGGCGCCATTTTTGAATCTGATGGCGGCGACCGCGGTGTCCTCCACCTCGATGCGATCGTGCGCGAGGGTTCCGGTGAATGAGGCGACCGACTCAACGGGCCCCATCATCCACAAAAGAAGATCCACATTGTGGATTGCCTGGTTCATCAGGGCACCGCCCCCATCCAGGGCACGCGTGCCTTTCCAGCCACCCTCATCGTAATATTCCTGGCTGCGCCACCATTTGACCGTGGTTTCACCCAAGGTCAATCTTCCAAAGCGTCCGGCGTCGATGGCCGATTTCAGCTCCCGATTCGCATCCCCAAACCGGGAAGGAAATATGGTGCAAAGGAGGACCCCCGCCTTTTCGCAAGCGGCGATAATCGCGTCGCAACGGGCCGCGGTGATCTCCAGGGGCTTTTCCACAACCACATGCTTGCCCGCCCGGGCCGCCGAGATGGCCGAGTCCATGTGGACGCCGGAGGGAGTGGTGACAATAAGGGCGTCGACACCCGGGTCCTTGAGCGCCTCTTCGAGGTTGTCTGTGCAAAGTGGGGTTTCCAGCCCCATTTCCCCAGCGAGTTTTTCCGCGGAAGCCTTTGAGCGGCCGACAAGCGCGGCCACCCTTGCCCCGGGAATATCCGCAATCGCTTTGCAATGGAAACGGGCAATCATGCCGCAGCCGACAATGGCGAAACCGAAGGCCATGAAAGGAGCCTCCAACGGGGATATTGTGGAATCAGGATTTGGTTGCGGGGAACGCGAGACGGAAAAGGTAATTCGCCCCGCTTAGAACCGTCGCCACAA
This sequence comes from uncultured Singulisphaera sp., assembly GCA_963923115.1. Taxonomy (GTDB): domain Bacteria; phylum Planctomycetota; class Planctomycetia; order Gemmatales; family Gemmataceae; genus SYLG01. The sequence goes on along the minus strand of CAWUOD010000063.1, from coordinate 4,211 downwards.
TCATGGCCCAAACAAGACCATCCCTGAGAATGGCCAAAAGTTGGGGAACAGTTTCGTTTCCGGAACGGGCCTGGGCTTCCAGCGCGACAAAAATCGCAATCAGGGCGGCGCATTGAAGTGTCATTTTGATCTTTCCAAGCCAATCGGCGCCAAATGCCGCCCCCATGCTTTCCAGTTGGTCGCGCAAACCCGAAATGATCAATTCCCGGGCGATAACCACCGTGACCATCCAGGGGAGAAGCCAACCTTCCTGGGTGCCCCTTGGCACAAGGAACACAAACGCCCCACAAATAAGCACTTTGTCCACAAGTGGGTCGAGAACCCTGCCCAGACTGCTCACCAGGCCTTGCAAGCGGGCGACATAGCCATCAAGCCAGTCCGTTATGGCGGCCACGACGAAGACGCCAAGCGAAGCCATCCACATTTCCCATGCCATTAGTCCAAAAAGGACGAAGGCGAGCACCAGACGCGAAAGGGTCAGCAAATTGGCCAAATGAAGCCAATGGGGCACTTCGCCGGATTTTGTCAGGCTGGGAGAATTCATCGCGAAACCAACCCTCCAACCGTGGTGGGGACAAGGTGTCGGGCCAAAAGATCGTATCCATCCGATCCATAGACACGGGCCCGGACGATATCACCAGAATGGAGACCCTTGGCTTTGAGACGAACAATCGTGTCAATCGTGGGGGCATCCGCATGGCCGCGGCAGGAGTACCAGCCGGGAATCTCCTCGTCGGCGGCATCGACAATCAGTTCGATTTCCTTGCCATGCTGGGCCTTTGCCCAGGCAAACGCGATCCCTTGCTGAACCTTCATGATCTGGTCCGCGCGGGCCTTTTTCACCTCCTCGGGCAGGTGACCATCGAGCTTGAAGGAGGGGGTGGTCTCCTCAAGGGAGTAGGGGAAGACTCCCAGACGCTCGAATTTTGTCCGTTTGATGAAATCTTCCAGTTCGAGGAATTCCTCCTCGGTTTCTCCGGGAAAACCAACGACAAATGTGGAGCGAAGGATCAGGCCAGGAATGGCCTGGCGCAGGCGGACCACGAGTTCCTCAATGGCGGATTTATCCACCTTGCGAAGCATCCGTTTGAGCACCCGGTCGGCGATGTGTTGCAGGGGCATGTCGATATAGGGAAGGATCTTGCCTCCCGAGACCCCCCTGGCAAACGAGTCAAGGAGACTGTCGGTGATATGGGCGGGATAAGCGTAATGGAGACGGATCCAGCGGATCCCTTCCACGGTCTGAAGCTCCTCGAGGAGCTTGTCCAGACGGGGTTCCCCATACAGGTCGATTCCGTAATAGGTGCTGTCCTGGGCGACCAGGAGGAGCTCCCTTACACCATCGGCGGCAAGTTCCCTGGCCTCGGCGAGAATGGCCTCGATCGGCTTGGACACATGTTTGCCGCGCATGGAGGGGATGGCGCAAAATGTGCAAAGGCGATCGCACCCTTCGGAGATCTTGAGATAGGCATAATGCCTGGGCGTGGCCCGGAAACGGCCGGAGTCGGATTGGGCCTTGACCGGTGCCGGCCGGAAAAGCGTTCGCTGTTCCTGGCTCAGGGCGGTTTGCCTCAGCTTGCGCGAAAGGTGCGCCTGGTCCACAACCCGACTGATTTCCTCGCGACCATGGACCCCCACAATGTGGTCGACACCGGGGACCTCCTTCAAAAGGTCATCACGGTTGCGTTCCGCCAGACATCCGGCCACAATCACCGCGCCGATTTTCCCCGACTTTTTGCGGGCAATCTGTTCACGGATGACCCCAAGCGACTCCTGGCGGGCCGGTTCGATAAACCCGCAAGTATTCACCAAAACCACATCAGCATTATCCGCGTCGGAGGTGATGGTCCAGCCATCCTTGGCCAGATCGCCAAGCATCTTTTCCGAATCAACAAGATTTTTGGGGCAGCCGAGGCTGATCAATGCGCAAGTTTTTGGAGCCATATTCCGGTATTCCGGGATCTCGTGAAGGGCCAGGCCATCCTGCTCGGGACAGCCTTTGGCCTAAAATGGATTTTACGCCCAAACTCAGCCCAATGGAGGACTTTTAGGCGAGGAAAGCTCAATATCGAAAGTTTCGCGGTCGACAAAATGTCCAACATGACGGTCGTACACCCTGCGGCAACCGCGTAGCGAATTCCCTTTGAGCGTGTATTCCGCATAGGACCAGCGGCCCGATTGCGTCGCCGAACCCGCGCAAACCACCGGAAACGGAACATGTCCATCATCGGGGGAGTGATGGAACCGGTCGTGCCTGTGTCCATGGAGCCAAAGTTGGATCCCTCCCCTGGCGGCGACCTCCAACATTTTGTCCAAATCCCTAAGGGCCCTGACACCCGGTTCCCGCCTGCGGTTTGCGCGCAGAACGGGATAATGGGTTACAAGAATCCGCAAGCCTGGATCCAATTGGGACAAAAGGCGCTCCAATCGCTGCAGCTGATCATTGCCAACTTCGCCGGACGCATCCCAAGGCCAACGGTTCGAAGTGCAGGAATTGACCCCGATTAGCCAAACATGCCCCACCTTTTGGGCAAATGGGTAAACCGCGTCGTCAACCCGCTTTCCCACTTGCCAAGGTCCGAAACACCTCTCAAAAGCACCACCCGAAACCGATTTGTTGGTGAAATAATCGTGGTTGCCCGGAACAGCAATTCCCGGAGGGCGTCCAGGTTCCCCAATTTTCAACAAGCGTGCGGCCTTTTGGACCTCGGATTCAAATCCCAGGGCGGAGGCGTCACCTGAAAAAACAAGATGATCCAGATTTCGGGAGGGGATTTCGCTTGCCAATGCCTCAAGCACCTTGGGGGCATGACGAAAACGATAGCCCCGGCCAAAAAGCCTCAGGTTGATCCAGCCGGGCAGCCTTTTGGAAAAGACATCAGCCGCCCGCCAACCCGGCTTTCCCTGGGTGATGTGGATGTCGCTGAAATGCCCCAAACGCACGGGAGTGGATAAACTCTGATCCGGGAAAGCGTTCGGGTTTGCCACGGGTGGGGAATTCATTTGGAATTTTTGTTTGCCGAACCAGCGGCGGAAGGGGCCGGCGCGGTCTCCCCAGGTGTGGTGGAAGGTCTCAGGTTGTAAAGCTCCATCGCGCTATCCTTGTCCGCATCCAAACGGAGGTTTTTAATACTTAGTTCAACCTCCTGGGGAGCCTTGAACCGTTTCTTTTGGTTATCAAATACCAAGTCGGAATCCTTCGCGGCGGTAGCTTTCCCCTTTGTGTTTCCGGAAGGCTGGGAAGTGCCGGCTGGTCCGGGCTGGGAACGGATCACACGATAGCAAACCGCCATGGTTCCCGCGAATTTCGCAGGTTTTTTCTGATTGAGAGGCACAAGATAGGTAAACCAAACAGCCTGCCTGCCATCAGGCAAGGTCACCGGTGCGTCCGCAAAAATTTCATCCGCCGGAATGGTTTTGATTGGTGTGGAAAACCAATCCTTGAAAGTGGGGTCCAGTTTTTTGGGCCCCATGAATTTATCAACGCCTTCCTTTGCCTCCGGATCAAAGTTTTTTGTGATTCGAAGTTTTGCGAGATCCCCTACCAATTTGGCCCGGTCTTTGTGATCCCCTGTTTTGTCATGGCGAACAAGAACCAAAATGGCATCGATACGCGCGTTTTTGGCATCTTTGGATTTGGGATCCAGCAAGTAAACAAAACCGTAAGGCGCATCCGCGGAATTTTGGGCTGATTCCTTACCCCCGGATAGTGCCGTGGCGATCTCAAGTTCCTGGCCTTTGCCTGCGATCAATTTGCCATCTTTGCCCGGCTTTCCACCGGATCCGGGCTTGTCGAGAATTCCCTTGGTTCCCCGCAAAAATACGCTCAGCTTTGCCGTATAGACATTGGCGTTTTCGCGGAATTCAACCTGTCCCACCTGAAGGGGTACACCCAAATACTTCTCATCCCGGTCAAAAAGCTCGGTCATGCGCTTGGCTTTGCGGGTATTTTCGTCATATTCACTGGAATGGCATCCCACCAACACAGCCATTCCCACCACCATGAAAAGGGTGGTGGCGCGCAGGAAAAACAATCGCCATCCTGTTGGGTTCAAGGAACCTCTCCCGGCAAAAAGTACACTTCCCGACATTCTACAACCCCAAGGGCCCATTTGGTTTGACCCGGCGGCAAAATAGGGAATTTCAAAACCCTAAACTGATGGTTTCGAGTCGCAATGCGGCATGGATATTCTGTCTCTTATACACATCTC
>CAWUOD010000062.1:0-10470 GCA_963923115.1 uncultured Singulisphaera sp. | reverse complement strand
CCAACCAGGCTTCAATTCCCAATAGGACCTGAATCAAAACAAGAAGGAATAGCATACCCGAGGCAGGGCCAAACCACCGGAATATGGCGCGGTATTGGAGACTTTTCAGGTGCACCCCGATGATAAACGCCGGAATGAGGCATCCAAAAAAGAGGTGAAGTCTTTGCGCAATTGGGTGGTGAAAATGTCGAAGCCATACCGCCCACGCGAGTTGCATCAGGCAAAGGGCCAGAAGCCCATGAGCCCAAATGATCACGGATCTTCGGGCTTTTGGGGTTTCCAAAGCAGGAGGCGCGTTTTTTTGCAGGGTAAGAATCGCGAGTAGCCCAGTCAGCATGGAGAAGACGATCTGCCCCAAAGCACCGTGGATACTGGCCAGTTGGGTTCCGCCAATTGCATTGAGGTAAACCCTAAGCCCCCCCAAAAGTCCCTGTGTTATCACACCCAGGAAAACGATGGCGCCAACGGCCATCAAAAAACGGCGAACTCCCTTTTCCCGGAACTCAATGACAAGGGCGACGCCAATAGCTCCAATACCCGCAAGAATCACACCTATGCCCGCCCGAAGGATTCCAGGCTGGACAGCGCCCAACGGGTCACTCAATGCCAACTTTCGATCGATGGAACCCATTGCAAGAACGGTTCCCACAATCACGCCTGCAATTCCAATAATCCAAACACCCATAGCGCGGCTTTTTAATCCAAAAACCACGGTTTGGGCGAGGATCGCAAACCCCACGAGATATCCAAATACACGGTGGACATGCTCAATCAGGTAACCAGGGCGGTCTTCCTTCCAAAGAGGCGTTGTGTCCGCCCTGGAAGGGTCAATGATGAGATACCAGGGTTCGGTTGGCCAAATGGGATCAACCATTCCGACCCGGAAGGAGGTAATCAGGGTTCCAAGAAGTAGCAAAGGCAAAGTCAGGAGAATTGAGACCCAGACAAACGCTCTCACTCCGCCATCCCCGTTGGTTTCGGCAACCGAAAAACTTGTGTTTGTGGAATCGCTCATGCGTGGGTGCCTTTGGGTATCAGGACGGGGGCCTCAGGCTGGACATTTCCGGTTTGGGAAATTCGTCCGCCCGGCGCATCCGCCACGCCATATTCGTAGGGCCCACGAAGGACGATGGGGGTGTTTTCAAAGTTTCCATGGGGTGGGGGCGATGGAGCCTCCCATTCAAGACTGTTGGATTCCCACGGGTTGCGACCGGCTTTGGGGCCGAAGAAAAGGCTATAGAACAGGTTCACTAGAAAAATAACCTGCACGAAGCCCATCAGGATGGCGCAAATCGAGATGAATTGGTTGAGAGGTTGAACCGGTGAAAGCCAGTCAAAAATGGTGGGATCGTAATATCGTCTGGGATGGCCGCGAATTCCCAGGATGTGCATCGGGAAAAATGTTCCATTCGCCAAAAGGAAGGTAAGGACAAAATGGATCTTTCCCAGGGGTTCGTTCATGGTTCGACCAAACATCTTTGGAAACCAGAAGTAGATTCCCGCATAGATTCCAAACATCGAACTCAGGAACAGCACATAGTGGATATGAGCCACGATGAGATAGGTGTCATGAATGTAGATGTCCACAGGCGTGGAGGCCATGTATATACCGCTCAGGCCGCCAATGACAAACATCGAGATGAACGCAAGCGCATTCAATGAAGCTGCGGTAAAGCGGAGTCGGGAACCCCAAACTGTGGCCAACCAGTTGAAGGTTTTCACCGCTGAGGGGAGCGCGATAAGAATGGTCGCCACCATAAAACCTGTGCCAAGGCGAGGGTCCATCCCGCTTTGGAACATGTGATGTCCCCAAACGATGAAACCAAGTCCCGCGATCCCGATCATCGAGAAGACCATCGGCTTATAGCCGAAAAGGGGTTTGCGACATGAGGCGACGAGCACATCGGAAACCATGCCCATGGCAGGCAAAATCATGATGTACACAGCAGGGTGCGAATAAAACCAGAAAAGGTGTTGCCAGAGTAGCGGTTGGCCGCCTCCTGTTCCGGTTTGCCAGTTGCCAAAAGACAATCCGGCTGGCGGAAGGAAAAATACCGTTCCAACGGTTCTGTCGAGAAATTGCATGAACAGGGCGACCGTCAAAACCGGAAGGGCGAGCGCCTGGAGGACAGCGGTGATGAACAAGCCCCAAACGGTTAGAGGCATGCGCAAAAGCGTCATTCCCGGAGCGCGGCAGTTGAGGATTGTGGTGATGTAATTGATGGATCCCATCATTGAGGAGACCCCGCTGAATATCAGGGCGAGAAGCCAATACACCTGGCCCTGGCCTGATTGGCTGGCGGCAGGGCTGTTCCATCGGTTTTTGATCTTTTCCCAGAGTCCCGGTTCCGAATCGGGATGGCTGGTTTTTTCCTGGGATGCGGACAGCTTGGCGGCTGCATCGAGGCCCGGATCGGGTATTTCAGGGTTTTGGGAGACGCTGGCCAGCGTTGGGTATGCGGTCCAACCGGATCCGGCGGCACCCCCATCGACAAAAAATCCCGCAACAAGGAAGAAAAAAGATGGCCAAAGAATCCAGTAAGACAGCATGTTGAGTTTGGGGAAGGCCATATCCTTCGCGCCAATCATCAGGGGAATGAGATAGTTTCCAAAAGCTCCACCCAGCCAGGGAACCACCACGAAGAAGATCATCACCGTGGCATGCATGGTGAAAAGCATCGTGTAGAATTCCGGCGAAATCCGGGATCCCCAGTTGGTGGGGATGTAGGGTTCCAGGAAAGGGAACCACTTTAACAATTCCGTTAGGGCCTGGTTGGGCCAACCCAATTGAAGTCGGACCCCAAGTGCCAGAAGGCCACCAAGGATCCAAAAGATCAGGCCTGAAAAAAGAAACTGTATGCCGATGACCTTGTGATCAAGGGAAAAGACATATTTGGTCAAAAAATTACCCGGAGCGGGATGGGATTCTTGGCTCATGGCTTGGAGGCATCCTTCAGGATAGAGGATGACGAGGAAGAGGCTGACAGGGTACGGGACCGCGATTGGCTTTGGGCATGTTTGAGCCATGCCTCATAACTTTTGCGATCAGGGTGCACAAAAAGTTTCCCGCGCATGCGATAGTGGTTGCCGCCGCAAAGTTCCGCGCACGCGATTTCCCAGGTTTGGTCATTCTCACCGGTGACGAGCCTTCGCTGCGCGGGATCAAACCTCACATTGGATACGGTGGCCTCGAAACGCAAGGGTATGGTCTTTCCGGGGAGTGTATCCTGTTTGAGTCGAAGGACCGGAATGAAAAAGGAGTGTATTACATCGGTGGTTCTGAGCAGGAGGGTGACCTGGGCTCCTTTCCATACATGGAGTTCATCGGCGACAATCAGGTCCGCGGGGGTTCCGTCCTCGGCCCATTCCCTCACACCCTCAGGCTGAAGAGGGGATGTGGCATATCGAAGGTGCCAGTCCCATTGGCGGGCCGTCACAAGGATGACCTGGTCCGCCGCCGGGGCCGGATCGGAATTTGCGATTGGGAAAGTGGCTTGAAGGCCCTGGTATTTTGCGGACTTCCAAACGGGAAGCGAGGCACCGGTGATGACCAATAGACCAGCAAGCGGTGCCAATGTCCAACCTATCTCAAGGCCGGTGTTGCCATGGATTGGTTTTGCCTCACCGGTCTTTGTGGAAGGAAATTTCCAAATGGCGGCGACAAGGATCCCCTGGGTTATCACAAAGAACAATGCGCAAAGTGCGGAAATCAGATAGAACAAGGCGTCGATTTTCGGAGCTTGGGTCGAGGCTGCCTCCGGCAACCACCACCCAAGTTCGGGGCGGGCGTAAGCAACCAGAAGCATGCCAAGGCATGCCAGGTTGACCGCCGCAAAAAGCAGGCTCCAAAAGCGGTGCATCAGGATTTCATCTCCAGGTGGCTTGGTGGACGCATGGTGTGCAATCAATGGGGATTGGCCGCGGATGCAATCCGGCCGGTAGGTCCGTAAACAGAGTTTCGAACCTCTTCGGGAAGCTTGGCAGGGTAGGGCATCGCTTCAATAAAGTTGATAAGATCCCAAACCTTTTTCGCCTCCTCATCCCCTGTGAGGGTGACCGCTGGCATTTTGCTTGGTGGGATACCCCGCTTCAACCGCCAAAACAGGTCGACCGGACGACGACCGCCCTTGTAAATTCCCAGGGTGAGATTGGCGGGGCGGTTAAGGGATCCCCATTCGTCATATTGCCAGGGTGATTGACGGCCGTAGTCGATATGGCAACTCACACAGCCCAGGGCATCGGATGCCTGACTGCTGAAAAGCCGGTGCCCCCGCTTGATGGAATCCTCCAATTCGGATTCCTTGTATGGGTATTCGGGAGGCGTGAGGATTTGGGTTTCGGCGGTGTTGAACTGGGTCACGATCTCTTTGAGATATTTTGGAACAAAATAGGCAAGATTTTCCTGGGCTTTGGAAACTTCCTCATCCGGAAGATAGTTTTCAAAGAGATTTGCGATTTGGCTGTTGGCCTTCAGGAGGGTTTTGAGGACGGTGAATTCCATTTCCCCACGGATACTAAGGTGTATCACATAGGAGGCAAGCGCTTCGAGTTCCTGATCCGGATAAATTCCGAAAGCCGGCATGGAAGTCCCGTGGAGGCCCATACGCAGGGTGCGAATAATGTCCTCGCGCCGGGGCCGGTTCAGGTTTTTTGCCGGGCTTGTGCTGATGAACTTGAAACGCCCCTGGCGGAAATCGCGGGGTGCGGGGCTTACCCAAAGTCCGCTTGATCCTTTGCCATCCCCCGCCAACCCATGGCAATGAAGGCAATTGCGCCGATAGGAAACGCTGCCTTGAATGAGTGTTGTGGGATCCAGCTTGAGCTTTGTGACAAGGTCTCCCAGTTCCGCATTGGAGGCGCCAACCCGGGGTTGTGCCGGAGTCCCAAATTGTTCTTCAAGAAGTTTGGCAAGTTCGGTACGGTTTGCCTCGGGGAACCGCGCAGGGTCCAGAACTTTTCCTCCCAATTCAGGCAGTCTGGAAATACTCTTTTCCAGTCCACCAGGAGGAGGAAGGTTATTGGGTGTGAGTTTGGGGGATTCCTCCACGAGGAGGTCTGCCCTGACAGGGTAGGCCAAGTCGTCCGGGTAACCCTCCCGGTCCGCGCAGGAACAGGTTCCTAAAAGGATCAGGGAAACAGCCCAAAAGGCATGGCGCGACAGATCAGCCCCGCGGGCAAACAACAACGCTGTTGTGCGACCGGGTAAAGGCGTCTGTTTTACCGTGCGAAACAAGGTGTTTGGCATGGGATCCGTCTGTGGACTCGAATTTCCTTATACAAGAGACAACCGCACGAAGGCAGGGCGGCTAACTCTCCTGGAAAATATTCCGGGCAAAAGGCATACCGAACCCAATTCCCGATGGGTCTAGTTTACACAAATCCCGGCACAGGGCGAAGATCGAACAGGGGTATAAAAACGGATTTGGGAATCCGTTTATTCCACCCTCCCGGAAATTAGGAATTTTCGATTTCTGATTCCGATGTTTGGGAAATATTGGGCAGTTAAACCTGTCTTTTTTTGGTTGATGACTTTATCGGAAGAGTTTTCGAAAAAGCCGGGGAATAGTCGTTGGGTTTAGCGGAGTGGGCATCGACCAGCCTGATTGCCCAACCACTCATCCCAGGCACCATGATCGGTTCCGTCCACCTTTTCCTCACGGGCTTTGACCTGCAAAAATTGTTGAAGCGCTTCAAAAAAAGGAGAGTCCAGAAGGTCAGGCTGTCGCGAAAGCTGACCATGGAGGACTCGGTAAACCAACTTCCAATCAGCCAAGGTGTTTTTGTTGAAGTCCATTGCATAATCCTTAATTTTGCCGGGCCCCTCTTTTGGGCAGTCCTTCGAGACTATCCTAGATGTGATAGCTTGTGGCGGATTTTCCGGGGAGAAACCAAATGCCCATACTTTTGACCAATGATGATGGATTGGGGGCTGATGGGCTTTTGGCTTTGGAACGAGCGGTGGCTGGATTGGACACCCTCCGGGTAGTGGCGCCCAGGGAGGCGCTATCGGGGTGCGGTCACAGGGTGACCACTCATGCCCCAATTTGGTGGGAACCGGGCCCCTTTGATCATCACCACGCCCTTTCGGGAACCCCCGCGGATTGTGTTCGTATTTCGTTGCATGAGTGGGGCCGGGATTGGGATTGGGTCCTTTCCGGAATCAATTCGGGTGGAAACCTGGGGGCGGATGTTCCCATCTCCGGCACGATCGCGGCCGCCCGCGAGGCGGCATATCATGGAATCCGGGCTGCCTCGTTTTCCCATTACAAAAAGCGCGAATTGGAATTCGATTGGGATAGGGCCGCCTCCTGGGTTACCAGGGTGATGGGGTGGTTGTCCAAACAGGAAACACCACCAGGCGGTTACTGGAATATTAATTTTCCCCATCTGAACAAAACGGATCCCGAACCAGAAATTATCAGGGCGACGGTTGGCCGCCATCCTTTGCCGTTGGATTTTCGTAAAGGGGAAAAAGGGTGGATCTATTCGGGAAACTATCACGAAAGAGGGCGTGATCCCGGGTGCGATGTCGCCGTTTGCTTTGGGGGCAACATCGCCATAAGTCTTTTAACTGTTTGAACTAACCAGCAAACGAGGACATCACCAAAGCGGCATTTTGACCGCCAAATCCGAAGCTGGTGGAAAGTCCCTTCCGGATTCGGATTTCCCGGGCGTTGTTGGGAACATAATCCAGATCACAGGCTGGGTCGCGCTGGGTTTGGTTGATTGTTGGTGGAAGCTCGCCTGTCTTGAGGGTCATGGCCAGTGCCACCGCCTCCACCGCCCCGGCGGCGCCGATCAAATGGCCAATCATGGATTTGATGGAAGAGAGTGGAACTTGCGCCGCACCTTCACCAAAGATCTTCTTGATGGCCATGGTTTCCATCAGGTCGTTGAGGCGTGTGCTGGTTCCGTGGGCGTTGATATAGCCGATTTCCGACGGATCGGTCTGGGCCTCTTTCAACGCCCAATTAATGGCTCGGACAGCACCTTTTGCGTCCGGGTCGGGTTTGGTGACCGAATAGGCATCAAAACTGGTACCCATTCCCAAAACCTCGGCGTAGATTTGCGCGCCGCGGGCTTTGGCGTGTTCCAATTCCTCCAGAATTAACACACCGGCGCCCTCACCCAGAACGAATCCATCCCGTTGTCCGTCAAAGGGGCGCGAAACCTCTTCAGCGGCGCGATTTGCAGGGCTAAGGGCACCCAAAGCGCTATAGGCAAGCATGAGCAGCGGGTCCAGGCGGCTGTCCGAGCCACCGGAAATCATTATGTCGGCATCACCCCGGGAAATAAGTCGAAACGCCTCACCGACTGCTTGTGTCCCCGCGGCACATGCGGTCGTGATGGTGGAGTTCGGCCCTTGGGCATGGTGGACCAGTGAGATGTGTGCCGCGAGCATGTTTGGCAAATATTTGAGAATCCAAAGAGGTGCCAATTTGCCGGCGCCTTGTTGACCCAAATTGTTGCAGTAGTTTGGATCTTCGTTGTGAAAAGCTTCACACAAAAGCGGGCTGATTTCCCCAAGGTCCACGGGAACCATACCGGAACCCATAACGACGCCAAAGCGTTCGGGATCGATTTTCGAAATGTCCAGCCCGGAATCCTGCATGGCAAGGGAGGATGCGACCACGCCAAAACGGGCAGCCCGGCCCATAATCTTGACGCTTTTGCGATGTTCAGGCGGTAGGTATTTGGGAAAATCGATTTCGGGAACCTGTCCGGCGATCCGCACGGGATGCTTCGAGGCGTCAAAGCAGGTGATTGGCTTCACGCCGCTTTGGCCCGAAACGCAAGCGCTCCAAAAGTCGCTCTTTCCGATACCGTTGGGAGCAACCACTCCCAGGCCGGACACGACGACTCTCCTCATGGATGGGATTCCTTGCTTGGGATCAGGAGGCAAAAGCCTAACCCGACCGCTAATTTTTCTAGTAACTTCTCAGACTTCCCAAATTATCCATTCTGTCTAAACGGATTTCAATGGATTTTTGGGGGAGATCCACAAAGATTTCCCCGACAAGATCGCTAAAAACGGACCTTAGGGCCTTTGCTCTTTTCCAAAAGGCAAAAACCGCTTGTCTTTTGATTCACAAACCCATGATTGCAGGATCCGCTTTATGAAACCTTCCCTTTGGGTAAAAACGGATCTCAACGCCTTTTTCGGGCTCGCTCTTGATAATGTTGCCGTATTGATTCTCCTTTTGGGGCTGATTTCTGGTTCCCAGTCCCTGAAAGAGCAGGCGGAATCGGGAAGATTTGTCTTTTCGCCCGATTTTGTGGTCTCCCACATGATCCCGGGGACGGCGCTGGGGGTCCTGGTTGGGGATCTGGCGTTTTCTGTGATGGGTTTCCTCTTGGCCAGGCGGCTTGGCCGAAGTGTAACCTCAATGCCATTGGGCCTGGATACCCCAAGCACCTTTGGGATGGCTTTTTTGGTGCTGTTGCCGGCTCTGGCTTTAGGGCATCAGAAGTTTCCCGGGGATTCAACAGCTGCGCAAAACTTTGCCTGGCATGTTGGGTTGGTCGTTTTGGTGATCACCGGAGTGATCAAGACAGCACTTGCCCCTTTTGGAAATTTGGTAAGGCGAATTTTGCCTCGGGCGAGCCTGCTGGGGTCGCTCAGCGGAATTGCTTTGGCACTTATTGCATTCATGCCCCTCATTAATGATGGGATTGCCTCCATTCCCCTGGTGGGAATCGTGACCCTGGGCTTGATGGTAGGAGCGTTGGTTGCCAACCTGCAGGTATTAAGGCTTCCCGGTGTCCTTGGTGCGGCACTTGTTGGATGTCTTTTAACTGCCGTTGCCGGATTATTTCCCGAGTCTTTTCCAGTTGCGCCGGGTTTTGCCCATCAGCCGTTTCATTTTGAGTGGACTGGAATTCCATGGGTTTGGGGGAACCTGAGCGGGGACTATCTCGACTCCGTTTTGCGGGCAGCCTTCGATCGATTGCCTGTGATTTTGCCTTTTGCCTTGGCGACCATTGTTGGAGGAATCGACTGCACCGAAAGTGCCGCGACGGTCGGGGATGAATACGACACCCGTGCCGTGCTTTTTACCGAAGCGATTGCCAGTCTTGTCGCGGGCATCTTTGGAGGTGTCATTCAGACCACACCCTACATTGGCCATCCAGCGTATAAGAAGATGGGGGGGCAAATTGGCTATACGGTAATGACGGCTTTGTTTATGGGAATTGCTGGCTTTACCGGGGCCTTTTACCTTTTGGAATTTATTCCAAAATCCTGTTTGTATCCGATTCTTGTATTTGTTGGGATCGAGATAACGGCCTCCAGTTTCCATTCCACAAAGCCAAACCACCTGCCCGCGCTTGCTTTGGCGTTTTTGCCTGCCTTGGCCTATTTGATGACGCTTGGTCTCAAATCCGGATTTGGGATGGCGACTCCATCAGGGCTGGCTTTTGTCCAAACATTGCGCTGTGTGGGGAACGGGTTTTTGATCTCCTCGATATTATGGTCCGCCATGTTGGTCATGGTGATCGAAAGGAGGGCGGTCGCCGGGTTGGCTTTTGCGGGTGTTGCCTCCCTTTGCAGTTTTTTTGGTGTGATCCACTCGCCCCTTGGGGATGAGCATGTGGGGCTCCCCTGGGTGATTTTGGGGCAGGTTCAAAAAGAGTATACCGAAGCTGTCAAATACCAAACGCCCTACCACTGGGCGGGAGCCTATTTGATGCTGGGGGTGATATTCGCTATTTGGTGGTTGATGATGAAAAAATCCCCGGAAACCCAAGGAAAGGAGTAAGTCCTCTTTCCTGAAGTACCTTTATCAGGAATATTTGGGCCCACAGGTTGAAAGAAAGTATTTGTGTTTCATCCCCCGAATTGCATGGTCTGATTCGGGGCGAATTGCCTGGATCCAAATCTGTTTGAGGAACGATGTTGCCGATTTTGTGCCAGGCATTAATCACAACGATTGGCTTGTCATCGTTTGGTTTTGCGGGGGCTGGTTCGCCCAGAATTTCTATCGGATTAATTGAATAAAAAAGACTGGATAATTGTAGGGCAATAAGGATCTCTTTAATTTTCTGTTTTCTAATAAGGCATTTGGGAGGTTTATCCTTCCAGATTGGCTTTCCAGTAGTGGCTTGTTTCCAGGAGGATTTCCCGGATCACAGCCCTTCGCTCGGGGGTCAGGTGTGCGTATTTCTCCTCGCTACTCCCCTTTTTAAGGATCTCGACAATCTTTTTGGTCGATGCCTCCTTTGCCTCCTTGGGAAGACTTTCAAATCCCTGGGTCAGGACCATGTAGCTCAATGGATATTTGAACATTCTTTCGGTGAGGTCAAAATCCCGAAGCGAGCGTCCCTTGGAATCCTTTGGACCTTTGGCAGAAAACTCGGAGGCGAACGGTGAGGTGCCCGCAACTTTACCTCCCAGTGATGCCTCGCCACAAAAGAAAAGGTATTCGACCTGTCTCTTATACACATCTGACGCTGCCGACGATACTCCTTGTG
>CAWUOD010000061.1:0-10488 GCA_963923115.1 uncultured Singulisphaera sp. | reverse complement strand
CGGCGGGAGTTTATCTGGCCGGCAAATCCATCCTGGCCAATCAAACTTCGGAAGGCATGGCCCTGTTAAATAAATCTCTCAAGGAAATGGACGAAGCCGTCAAACTCGAGCCCAGGAATCTAGGCGTAAGAGTGCCAAGGGGTGCCATTTTACTTTCCGCCGGGCGCAATGCACCTTCGATTCTTGGCAAACCACTCATCGAAAAAGCCCTGGTCGATTTCCAGACCATATACGAACAACAAAAAGACAATTTGACCTCTCTGGGCACTCATCCCCAGGGGGAATTGAGAATGGGTTTGGCGGACATGTACAGGGCCTTGGGGCAATTTGACCAATCCAACACGCAACTTCAGGGGATTGTAAAAGATATGCCTAACACCCGTTATGCCGCCGAGGCAAAAGATTGGCTGGCCGCCAAGAAAGAGGCGCGACTGGAGCACCGATGCATTGGGTGCCACCGCGAATAAAAGAGTTTGGTTGTCCAAGTCTTTCAAAACGATTCTGCCCACCAACAGGCAAATTGGGCCACCGACTTTGGGAAAGAATGAGGATCGGTAAAAAAGCCAAAAGGTCCCTAAATCGAAAATGATTCGCCTACGGTTTCCGGACCCATTCCACTTCCACGGTGGTTTCCGAAATCACGGGAAATCCATCCCGCTTGGCGGTGGCGCGAAGGGTAACATTTCGAACCCCCAGGAGTCGGTCATCCGCTTTGGATTTTAAAACCAACTTTCCCGAGGTGGTTTTGGGATCAAGGGTAACCGGGTCAGCCGAGATCAAATCGGGACTTCGCGGATCGGGCACCAATTCCACCACCACCGGTCCGGAAAGCTGGGGTACCCGGAACAAGCGGAAGGGTATCTCCACTTTTCCTCCCGGGACTCCAATCCATTCCTTGCCGGGATCTGCGGATTTTGGAACGCCGATTTTCATCAACGCCCCTTCCATCGACATGGTAATCTGGCCATTCATGGCGGCAAGCACATAGCGAGGGGTCCCCTTCGGATCGGGAACTTTGGCGCTGGCTACCAGGCCAATACGGCTTGTTCGTGTGGTTTCCAACCACTCGGGCGTAAACACCGGATAAAACACTTTGGTTTTGTCGGCTGCTACCACAAGGGTGTCGCCGCGAATTCCCTGACGATGTCGTTGCTGGTTTGCCGCCATATCCAGGACAATTTCGCCCTTAAAGCCATCGGTTCGTTCGATGAGGATTTCGGCAAGGTGGGTCGCTCCCCGGGGAATGCGCCTGCCTCCGTCCGCCTCTGCCGCACGAACCTTGAACGGAGGCTTCATCGTGATCGCCACCAAGACCTTTTGCAAAATGGCGGGCTTATCGCCAACTGGGGCGGGCTGGGAGCTCCGCCTGACTTCCTTCCCTTTGATTTTTGCGGTGCCAACGATATCAATCAGGCCCGCTTCGACCGCGGCATCCTTGGCGCATTCCAGGGGAATCTTCAATGATTCTGCATTGGCCGGGATGACCATTTCCTTTGGCGTGGAAATGCCCGACGGAAGCCCTTTCAACGAGATTTGTATCGGTTCCTTGAAGCCCCCCTCACGAACAGCAGTTACGGTAAGTTCCCCCTTGCCTCCCAGGGGAATCGCGATCACACCGGAAGCCCCCAGGGTAAATCCTTCCACCTGTTTGCGCGCCACCAATCGGTAAAGGGAGTTTGGTTCCGGGTGCCGTCCCGACACATCCCCCACCACCAGGGTATAAATCCCATCCGCCCCCAAGGTCGCAGGCAATTGCGGATCCGCTGAACTTCCCACATCATCCTTTTTTCCAAGCAACTTCCCATCCGGCCCAAGAAGCTCCAGAGTCGTATCCATCCTGGAACCAATACGACGGGACTCCACTTCAAAGATCCACATTTCCCCTTTTTTGCCCGCAAAAGTAAACCTGTCCTCCTCTCCCTTGACCGAAATCCGGCCGTTCATGGCTCCGGGAACAAGTAGGGAGATAGGCTTGCCTTTCTGATTCTCAGGCTCCAACTGGTCCGGGCCATCTCCCAATTGAAGGGGAATCGGATTGGTGACACCAAAGGGAGTTTCCAGCCGATAAAAGAACGATTCCCCTTTTTCCAAACCGCTTTGTTTATCCTTGTCCCCCTGGGTTGACGCCGGGAAAGAAATGTCCCGGAATACCGTCTCCCAATTCCCTGATTCGGTCGCGATTCCAAATCCGCTTAATTCCATCCGGGAGGTGGCGCCCCTTTTCCCACCGGCGGGGCGGGCGCTTACCAAACGGGGTGCCTGGGCAAGAGTCAACCGATAAGTAAATGACCGATACCCCCGGTGATCCACATCACGCACAAAAAGCGTATATTTTTTCCCCTTTTCCACCCGGAAGGTAAGGGAGGGATCGATCCCTTCGGTATCCACCATCTCGGCAACCGTTCGTCCCCCATCCTCCTGCACCGAAATGGCGAGGTTAAGCTCATTGCCCAGGGTTCGGGCCATTGTCGAAAGGGTTACCGGGCCTGACTGGGAGGCGACAAAGGTGTATTGATCAACCTCTTCGATCCTGCCCAAACGCCCCTCGATGGTAATTGGCAGGCTTGTCAAAACCTGAGGACCGCTTCGACCTTCCTCCTCAAGCACCGATGGCGTTTCACCCACGACAAACAATCCACCCATCGCCGCGCCATTGGCGTTGGCGACGCTCCACTGAATCGGACCGGGGGGATAATCCGCGGGAATGGTAAACCGCGCCGAAACCTCCCGGGGAAGGTGCGGATCGTTGGAAAAACTTTTGATGTCAAACCAATAGGGAGGCTCATGCATAAGCACAGGCCCGGGAGGCGAAACCACCTCCAGCTTGATTCGCGGATCATGAACAAAAAAGCGCGTGTCGGGCGTCCAATCGGTCCCACCCAGTTTTACCGATATAGTTGAACCCCTTTTGCCACCAGGAGGATACGCGTAACAATCTTTTCCAGGAGGCTGCTGGGCCCTAAGGGGTGAACCAGTTTGGCCAACTTCAAAACCAAAGGCAACAAAAACCAAAAGGAGCATACGGCGGAAGTTCATGAATCGGGTCCTTTTGCGCATTCCGGCACGAATACCGCCATCCCCTGGTTTCAGGCAGCAAGCCCTTGTCCCCGCCTGCCAAATCAAAAAATCAGATCAGACTTTTGATCAGTTTCCCTTCGCTAACAATCGGCACAGGGCGCCCAACGGGGGTCATCAGGATTTTGTCGGATTGGATCCCCATTAGATAAAAAATTGTTCTCAAGATGTCCTGAACACTGACTGGATCCCCGGTGGGTTGGGAACCGGTTTTGTCCGTGGCCCCGATGACCTGGCCCGGCTTGATGCCGCCACCCGCAAACAAAACACTTTGCGCCTGGGACCAGTGGTCACGGCCAGCCTTTTCGTTGATTCTTGGAGTGCGCCCCATTTCCCCCATCATCACCACAAGGGTGCTATCAAGCATTCCCCGATCCTGGAGATCACTCACAAGCGCGCTAAACGCCATGTCCGCATGGGGTATCAGATCTTTTTCCAGACTGGGAAAGCAGGAAAAATGCGTATCCCAGCTCCCATGATCCACGCCGACAAACCGGCAGCCCGCCTCTACAAGGCGCCTGGCCAAAAGCGACGATTGTCCAAGCGATGTCGGTCCATACGCCGCCCGGAGCGACTCCTTTTCCTCGCGCAAATCAAACGCTTTTCTCGCGGTGGGAGAGGTGATAAGATCCCTTGCTTTTTCGTAGTAGGTGGCCATGGTTTTGGCCCTTCCCGAGTAAGCGGATCCTTTTTGAAGCTCAAACAGGGCCCTCTGTCGGCGGGCATTTCTCGATTCGCCCAGCCTCGGATCGGGTTGCAAATCCTTCACCTCAAAATCGGGCTGGACGGGATCGGACTCAATCACAAAAGGCGCATGTTCGGCGCCATAAAACCCCGGCCCCCCCGCGGTAAGTGGATGGGGCATGTTGATATAGGGTGGCACATTGCCCCTTGATCCCAATTCCCTGCTGACGATGGAACCGATCGACGGAAATAGTTCGTTTACAGGAACCTTGGTATTCGCCCCATCGGCGAAGTTCGGTTTGTAACCCGTCAGGACATAATGGCACCCGGTTGTGTGCCCGTTGTCGTTATGGCTGTGGGAACGAAGGATCGTGTACTTGTCGGCAACTTTGGCAGCGCGGTGACAATGCTCCCCCACAAAGGTCCCGGCTATATTGGTCCGGATCGGCTTGTAGGGCCCCCGAATCTCTGCGGGAGCGTCCGGTTTGAGATCCCACATATCAATGGTGGAAGGACCACCCTGAAGGAACAGGAAAATGCACGCCTTGGCTTTGGGTTCTTCCCCGGTGGAGGCTCGGGCTTGCATCTCCAGGAGCCTGGGAAGCGTAAGCCCACCCAAAAACCCGGAGGCGCCGATTCGGAGACTTTGTCGACGGGTCAAACCATCACAAAAACCACCAAGCCGCATGGAAGGATGCATCGCCATTGTTCCATTCCTCTTAAGAATTATTCCGTTCCTCTTAAGAATCTTCCCGGACTCTATTGATCCCTAAAGATCCGAATCCCTAGTGGTTAAACACAAATTCCCTGGTGTTCAGTAGCGCCCAAAGGATATCCTCGACCGCGGCCCGACGATTGCTCCCTGTTTCCCTGAAAAGTTCAAGCATCGCTTTCTTTTCGGCCCCTGCCGGATACCGGGAAAGGAGCCCAAGGAAAAGCTCCTCGACAATCACCTCGGGGCTGGCGGACGAATCGGCAAGTTTCCGGGCCAGACCACGACGCGCCTGGATCTTCGCGTTGATCTCCGGCGCATTCATAAGGTGAAGGGCCTGCGCGATGCTCGGCTCTCCGCTGCGTTCACATTCACAAACGCTTGTCCTTCCGGGGCGTCCAAAAATCCTGAGAAAATAGGAAGGCATCCGGTTATCCCACATCTGGATTGCACGCACGCCTTCGGGCCAACCGTTGAACTTTTCGGGGACCCCGGTCGCCTGGGATATCGCATCGAGCAACACTTCGGCCGGCATCGACCTCGGCATGGCGTGGGAAAAGTTTTGTTCATCCAGGGCATTTTCCGCCGTCTGGGGCCCAAGCTGATAGACGGATGATCCCAGGATGACCCTGGTGAGGGATTTCAGATCAAAACCCGATTGGACAAAGTGCGCGGTGAGCGCCTGAAGGAGGGGCTCATTGGTGGCTGGATTGGTAATTCGCAAATCATCAATCGGTTCGATGATCCCGCGTCCAAAATAGTGGGCCCAGGTACGGTTCACAATCGCCCGGGCCAGAAACGGATTGGAAGGCGAGGTCATCCAGTCCGCGAGAGTCTCCCGCCGATCTGCCACCTTTTCCAACTGAAGCGGTTTGCCATCCAGATACCTTGTGGGCACGGGCTTGTTGGTGCGCGGATGCTTGATGTCCTCGCCGGGCTGACTGATCACCGCCTCTCCATCGGGCCCCGATTTCTTTTGGACGCCCGTGAAAAATCCCGCCAGGGCAAAATAGTCATCCTGGGCCCATTTTTCCGAAGGATGGTGGTGACACTGGGCGCATTCGATCCGCACGCCAAGGAAAAGTTGGCTGATGGAACGACTCATCGCTTCCGGCTTGTCGAGCACCTTGAAGAATCCCGCCGGCCCCTTTGCGGTTGTGCTACCCGAGGCGGTCACAATATCCCTGACAAAATGGTCATAACGACGGTTTTGTGAAAACTGCTCCCGCAACCAGCGGGTCATCGCCACAGATCCCTGAACCGTTAAAAGGTCCCGATCGACGCGAAGCAGGTCCGCCCATTTCATCGCCCAATAATCAGCATATTCCGGTCTTTCAAGAAGCTGATCAACAAGCCGGGCCCTCTTGTCATGCTGCTTGTCCTCCAAAAACCGCCTGGATTCCCCCGCCGTGGGAAGGGTTCCAATTGTGTCCAGATAGACACGGCGCAAAAAAGTCGAATCATCGGCCTTTGGACTTGGGGGAATCCCCAACCGAACCAACCGGTCCCAAACATGCTTGTCTACAAAATTCGATTCAGGCGGACGGGAAAATTTTTGCCCATTCTGGGGAACCGTCACTCGGGAAAAAGTCACATGTCCCATATACCGCACAAGAATCACCGCCTCGCCGGGAATGGTTCCCGTTTGGATATTCCCCATGCGATCCACGGCCGCGATGTTGGGTTCATTCGATTCATATTCCGCTTCCGTGGTGACACACTGTTTTTCACCCCGCGCATTGGTAACGGTTGCGCTTAATTGCTGTGTGACCGAATGGCCAAGTATTCGTTCCTTTGGTTCAACATCAATGGAAACCACAGGCGAGATCGAAGGCGATTCATAAGAGCTTCCTTCACGAATCCAACGCACCAATCGCCTGTGCGCCAGGCTACCCTCGTTGATCTTTTTTCCCCCGCCATGGGGAACGCGACCCGTCGCTTTTAAAACCAGCATGCTGTTTTCAGGTGCGTTGGGAAGAAGTCTGCGGCCGCGCCCCTCGGAAATCAGGGCATCATAATCCGCTTGTGGGTCAAACCCGAACACACTCAGCTTGAATCCATTTTGCCCCTCGGCTTTTCCGTGGCACGCCCCTGAGTTGCAACCGGCTTTGGTCAAAAGGGGGATAATCTGCTGTTTGAAAGAGACGCGAACGGGCTGATTGATTCCTTTGACCTCCACCGGAACCCGAATGCCTGATGCCTTGCCCCCCTTTTCCAAAATCCGGATTTCGGTTTTCCCCTCGGAGATGGGCTCCACGACTCCACCCGTGCTGATGCGAGCAATCCTGGGGTCAACCACCTCATAGGCCACCCGGTGCGTCAGATCGATCTGGGAATCGTTGGGGGCAACCGCTTCGACCAAAAGTTGCTGGGTGGATTCGGGACCATTCAGGACCACTGAAGCCGGACGAACACGGATTTCCCCAGCCACCCCAAAAGGCGAAAACAGTCCGGAAAGGAGGATCGTGCAAAAACCCAAGACGAGGTTGCGAACGGAAAAATGCGCACTGTTCAAAACAGAAATTACCCAATCTGGTACCATCCGGGCAAAATCCGGCCCGCCGACACAACAATTCACAGGACTTTTGGGAGTTGCCAAAGGGGCGCTCCTGGATTTACCAAGCAAACCTGGCAATAAGCCAGGCGTCAGTAAGTAAGCAATTATTCAAAAATAGGCAGGTTTCCAACATCAGGCAGGCATCGTAAATGATAGCACACCAAACGGTTGAGGCCAATCCGGAAAGGAAAAGGAAAGAAAATGAAAACCGGTATTGGGCCAATCCCAAAGGTCGTTCGTCCGGCCCGTGCCTTTCGGGGCTTATTTCGCCCCGGAGTTGGACCAAAAATCGGTTCCCAACCGAAATCGGGAACAGGGACCAAACCTTTAAAAAACAGCCCCCCCCACTTCCTGGCCTTATTGCTTGCCCAGATTTCCTCGACCTGGAGTTTCCCAAGGATCCCCAACCCTGACGCCGTATTGCATTGGGTCAAATGGGGGCGATTACAATATCTCTGCCCCTGGATATAAAACCAGGGTTGTTTCACCGGGGACAAATGGGATGGCCGACAAAAAACGCATAAAAATCGGACAGATTGGGGTGAGCCATCCCCATGCCAACAAGCTGCCCGCTTACCGCCAATCCCCCGATTACGAAGTCGTCGGCATCGTCCAACCCGACCTCACCCATCGCAAACAGGCCGAAAAATCTCCCGCCTTTGCCGTGTTTCCATGGCGAACCCGGGACCACTTTTTTCAGGATTCCGAAGTAGAAGCCGTATTGGTGAAAACCCGGGGAAAGTCGAGTACCATGCCATTCGACCGGTAATAAAGAAAATTCCCGGAAAGGGGATTGTTCCGAGGTCAAAAAACAAAGGAACAAAACTGCATAAGCCAGCCCGTGAACCCAAACAGGGGAAAACCTGGACCGAATCCTGATGGCCTGATTTTCCCACCGCCCACTGAATTATTTGGAGGTCAAATATGAATGGTATTCCTGAAAACATAAACTGGAAATTTTTAATTGGAAAAACAATTGAGCAAATTAAAGTTGGCCAATTTCAAACAATTTTAGAAATAGGCGATGTTTCATTGTCTATGGAATGTGAATTTGATTTTGCCGATGAAAAAATCACTAAACATGGATCATGCACTTTAATTCAAACTTTGGCACCACTATTATGTCTTATTGGACACAGCGTTACAGACGCTTTTAAAGTCAACGACTCTTTGCTTTGCCTTTGTATTGAAAAATATAAGCTTACAATATATGATAGCAATAAAAATTTCGAGTCATTCAGCATAAATGGAAATGGTTTTTCGGTAATTGTCTAGGCAAAGCCTCGTCAATTCAGGATTTTACCATCCCCCGGTCGCGTCGTTCACAAAAAAAGCGCCGGAGGATCCCCCCCGCGCTTGAATGATTTTATGAATCCGCCAAACCCACTTAGGGCTTCGAGAGATCAAATTCCACAATTCCCCGGGTGGGAACGGTCACACTAAAAGGCGTCGTATTGGGATCCTTGAATGTCAAAGGAATTCCAAAAGACTTGGCATCCTTCGACGGAGCCGGAGGGGGACCACCCGCCTTGCCCATGCCAGGAGGTCCGCCTTTCCCCTTTTTCATTTCCATACCAGGGGGAGGGCCGCCCTTACCCTTTTTGGAATCGCCTTTGGGAGCATCGGGGGAGACGCCACCAGCCTTGAATTCGAGGCCCATTTTCTTGGCCGCGCCAGGGTCCATGATCATGGTTGGGCCTTTTTCACCCTTTTCAAAGCAAACAGAATATTCGCCGGGGGCAGCCGCAAGGCTGACCAATCCCGTGGCATCGGTGAGGCCGTTGATGGCCGCGGGACCGTTTCCGTCTTTGGGAATCAGAAAAACACAGACATCCTCGATCGGATTCCCCTCGAGAATCACTTTTGCCTGGAAGGAAACCCGCGCCCTTGGGTCGAAACAACCCAACGCGGCGACAAGCAATAAACCCAGAAAACCGATCGCAATAGGGCGTTTCATCGAAGGCCTCCCCAGGAAGTCAAGGACATACCCAAAAAAAGCCCCCTCCTCATAATCGAGGTTTTAACCCGGCATCAAACCAGGTGAAAACCAGGAGTCAAAAAGGGGGGGCAGTAAATCATTACTAGGCCAAATTGCCGCGCTTCTCGCCAATCAGCTTCAGCAGCTTCTTGAATGGATCCGCGAACTTTTCGAGCCCCTCGCTCATAAGCGTGGTTTCAAGGTGCTTCATGTCCACCTTGGCGTCGATATCCGCGAGGATTTCGGCGGAAGGGAGCTTGTCCACCTGTTTGGTGAATGTCTTGCCGGACTTTTCCGCGGCATCGTTGGTTGCGGGGGGATTGGTTTCGATGTCCGAACCGGCGAACGAGGCGATGTATTTGCAGGGATCGTCTTTGGGATCCTTGGTTCCGGTCGACGCGAAGATGATCTCCTGCTGAAGTTTGAGATTCTTGTCCGCCCACCACTTTTGGTTGAGGGCCCAAACGCGCTTGGCGTTGACAATTCCCACCATTCCCTGCGCTTCGGGGGTAAGGTTGGCGGCATGTTTCTGGGTGTAGACATCCAGGCGGCTAACAAAGATCGAATAGACCGACTTGAAAGAGTCGAGGCACTTGCGCTTTTGCGCGCCACGCCAAACATTTTCACGCGCCGTGAAATATTGGTCCTGGCTGAAAATCAGGGTGACATTGAGTGTCACACCCGCAGCGGCCAATTCCTCCAC
Source organism: uncultured Singulisphaera sp. (assembly GCA_963923115.1). Lineage (GTDB taxonomy): Bacteria > Planctomycetota > Planctomycetia > Gemmatales > Gemmataceae > SYLG01. The sequence continues at coordinate 779 of CAWUOD010000061.1, read as the reverse complement.
CGCGGCAAGACCGGCGGGGGTCGCGGGGACCTTGATCATCCGGTTCTTGTGGCCCTGGGCATAGTGCTTGCCCAATTCGACATATCTGGCGGCTCTCTGGGCCGTGTTCAAGGGACAGGCGCTGTCCTCAAGAAGCGGGTCGAGTTCGAAGCTGACCCAGCCATCATTACATTTGGTTTCTTCCCAAACAGGAAGGAATACATCCTGGGCCTTTTTGACCAAACGATCGGTCATCTCCCATGCGATGGCGCTGTCGTCCTTGCCTTCCTTGATGAGGGCTTTGATTTCGTCATCAAAACGGCCAGTCTTCAATAGGTCGCTGACAATAATGGGATTGGATGTCGCACCGGTGGCGCCCAGAGCACGATTGGAAACAACAAGATCGGGATCAATCGAATCAAGCCAAAGCTTGGTGCCTGTTGAAATAAGAGACTTCAGCGGACTGGACATGAAACACTCCGGGAGGAACTAACCCAAACAAACTCTAATGCCAAGTTTAAGGTCAATTTCTCCCGGTTCAAGGGCCAAATTACCCCTTCAGACGGGCTCTCCCAAAGGATTAATCTTTTTCGGAAAGCCACGAATGGGGGACACAAGGGGCTAATTCAGGGCTTTTTCAATCGCCTTGGCCAGTTCCTCGGACTCCGGAGCGACACCCGGTTCGAAACGGCCAATCACTTTTCCATCTTTGCCAACCAGGAACTTGGTGAAGTTCCACTTGACCTTGCCGGCCTGTCTCTTATACACATCTGACGCTGCCGACGATACTCCTTGTGTAG
>CAWUOD010000060.1:0-10491 GCA_963923115.1 uncultured Singulisphaera sp. | reverse complement strand
CAAGGAGTATCGTCGGCAGCGTCAGATGTGTATAAGAGACAGGGGTCCTTCCCCGGCCTGTTTTTTTTTCATCAGGATGGATTTGCCTATGTCCCACCAAAAACGGGGGCGGAGAATTCCATCAACAAGGCAAAAACGGCGACCGTTCACGGTCGAATCCCACTGTATAAAGCTCGGTTAAATCGTTTTAACGGATAACCGGGACGGGTCAGGGCATTTTGATCCCAATCGACCCGATCAACGACTTAAGGCGCTCAAGCGGTTTCATGTCGCGCCATTTGAGGATGGCAATCAGGGAAAAGATCGATTCCACAATCTCCCTAGAGGAGCGACATGGCTTCAACGCCAAGCCTTCCGGCGAATCCCCAACTTACGAAGTTGGCCTGTGCCTTTTTTTCTGACGAACCTGGATTTCCAGGTGGGCCACACGCTCTCTCAACCTGGCGTTCTCCTCCTTGAGGGCCCTGATCTCGGTTTTAAGCTCAAGGATTTCGGCTTCCTGGCGGATCACAATGGCTTTCCACATCTCGCATGTGGCACGAAGGGCGACAAAATAGTCCTTGGCCCATTGGGGAAGGGTTTCGAAATCTTTTTCAGGTATAGCCGGAAGTTCAGGTGGTTTCATTCGACAAGTAATAGCCTATTCCTGCCAGCCATTTCAATAAAATTCCTTGCATCCACCTCAAGGGTTACTGGTGGGAGATTGTGTTTTTTCGCGGAATCAGGCGGGATCGGGATATTCCGGGTGATCCCAATGACAGGGTCTGGGGCCGGTGGGAGACACATCGGGAGCTTGTTCCCTGGCCGGTTCCCTTTTCCCATAGATTTTCCTTATTTCTTCAGGAACCCATTTTTGGCAAGGACTATCTCCCCATGCGACTATCCCTTCGAACGATGGTTGGCCTTTTAGGTTTTGTTGCCCTTGCTGGGAGTGTGAATGGGGCGGAGGAGATTGGCAAATCGGGATTCGTCGATTCCGCAGGCGTGAAGATTCATTATGTCACCAAAGGCGAAGGTCCGCTTCTGGTGCTTCTTCACGGGTTTCCCGATTTTCATTACACCTGGCGGGATCAGATCCCCGAGCTGAGCAAGCAATTCCAGGTCGTGGCGCCAGACCTTCGCGGCTACAACAAAAGCGACAAGCCTGAGGGTGTCGATAACTACAAGATGGAAAAATTGCTGGGTGATGTCAGCGCGATCATGGACCATTTCAAACAAAAGAAGATGGTTCTTGTGGGTCACGATTGGGGGGGAATTATCGCCTGGAACTTCGCCATGGGGCATCCTGACAAGGTCGAGCGGCTCATCATACTCAACCTGCCTCACCCTTCGGGTTTGGCGCGGGAATTGGCGAACAACCCGGAACAGCAAAAAAACAGCGCCTACGCGCGGAGCTTTCAAAAGCCCGAGGCCGCCTCACTCATCAAGCCGGAAATGCTGGCCGGATGGGTCAAAGAACCCGAAGCCAGGAAACTTTATCAGGAGGCCCTGAAGGCCTCATCCATGGAAGGCATGCTCAACTATTACAAAGCGAACTTTCCCAGGCCACCCTATGTTGAGGGGCCCAAATTGCCACCAGTGAAGTGCCCTGTTTTGGTGCTGCACGGACTCGATGACAAGGCGCTTCTTGCGGGGGCACTCAACGATACCTGGAAATGGGTGGAAAAAGAGCTGACCATCGTCACAATTCCCGGAGCGGGACACTTTGTCCATCGTGACAAGCCGGAATTGGTCACACGAAAAATGCAATCCTGGCTAACCGAAACCCGGCGATAAAGGGTGGGGTTGAAAACGGAATTCGAAACAGGACAGGATCCATCCGGGGGAGGCAAAATGTTTTCGGTAAATCGTGGTTTGCTGGTTTTGGGTTTGTTGGCTTGGGCGGGGATGTGTCCGTTTTGGGCTGGGGAGGCTTGTGCGGCGGAGGCGCCCTCGTCAGCGAAATACAAAACCGAAAGCGACATTCTGTATCGCTCGGGGGAGAATCTGGATGAGTACACAAGGGAGCGTTGTCGCCTGGATGTGTATTATCCCGAGGGTGCAACCGATTTTACCACCGTTGTCTGGTTCCACGGAGGGGGATTGACGGGCGGAAACCGCTCGGTGCCGGCGGAACTCAAAGGCAAGGGGATCGCGGTGGTGGCGGCGAATTATCGCCTGAGCCCCAAGGTCAAGGCGCCTGTTTATATCGAGGACGCGGCGGCGGCTGTGGCGTGGACCTTCGCAAATATCGGGAAATATGGAGGATCACAAAAAAAGATCTTTGTTAGTGGGCATTCGGCGGGCGGGTATCTCGCCGCCATGGTCGGTCTCGACAAAAAATACCTCGCGGCCAAGGGGATCGACGCCGATGCCATCGCCGGACTGATCCCCCTGAGCGGACAGGCCATCACCCATTACACGATCCGCAAGGAGCGTGGAATCGCCGACACCAAGCCGCTCATTGATGAATTCGCTCCTGTTTATCATGTCCGCAAGGACGCGCCTCCCATGCTTTTGGTCACCGGGGACAGGAATCTCGAGCTCTTGGGCCGCTACGAGGAAAACGCCTATCTTTGGCGCATGATGAACCTGGTCAAACATCCCGACACAAAACTTTTCGAACTTCAAGGCTACGATCATGGGGGTATGGCAGGACCGGGATTTCCCCTCCTCCTGGCTTTTGTGAAACGGATCACAAAATAGGAATTTTCCGGATCCGTTCACCCAAAAAAGTGGCTGCACCTTTTTGGGTCGCCAATATTCCAAAAATGGGGTCAGAGTCATGAAATCGAACATCCTTTGGGGAATGTCCTGTCTCCTGGTCGCAATCGCGGGGAACGCGACCCATACAGTTCGCGCGGACGAGCCAAAGCGGATTCCATGGACCAAATCACGAATCGAGGGGTCACCCGAACCACCCCATCCCTACCGGGTCGAACGCGCGTTCCCCCGGTTGTCCTTCCAGAATCCACTCCTTTTGACAATGCCACCCCTTGCCAGGGATTCAACCATTCCGGGAGCCGGCCGGTTTTTTGTGGGGGAGCAAAGCGGCAAAATTTTCTCCTTTCCCAACGACCAATCGTGCGACAGGAAGGACCTTTTCCTTGATGTGGCGACGGAACTTTCCTGGGACAAGGAGACCATCGCCGGGCTGGATGCCCTGTATGGATTGGTATTTCACCCAAAATACGCAGAAAACAGGTATTGTTATGTCTGCTATGTTGTTCGGGGAAAAAAACCGGGACAAGTCCCGGAGGGGACCCGTGTTTCCCGATTTCGGGTGACCGACACCCATCCACCAAGGTGTGATCCCAAAAGCGAAAAGATCCTGCTCACCTGGCGGGGAGGAGGCCACAACGGTGGCGACCTTCATTTTGGTAACGACGGATATCTCTACATCTCGACCGGAGACGCGACCGACCCGATTCCCCCCGATGGGCTCAACACGGGGCAGGATATCAGCGATCTGCTCGGTTCCATACTCCGCATCGATGTCGACAGGGAGGATCAGGCGGCCAATCCCAAACGCAATTATGCCATCCCCCATGACAACCCTTTTATCAAAACCCCAAAAGCCCGGCCGGAAGTTTGGGCCTATGGTTTTCGCAATCCATGGCGGATGAGTTTCGACCGGCCGACAGGAGATTTGTGGGTGGGGGATGTTGGTTGGGAATTGTGGGAGATGATTTATCGGGTCAAAAGCGGCGGGAACTATGGATGGTCTGTGATGGAGGGGCCCCAATCCATCAGACCCGATTCACCCCGCGGGCCAACCCCGATATCACCACCCGCGATCGCCCTTGAACACACCGAGGCGGCCTCCATCACCGGGGGGATTGTCTATCGTGGAAAGCGATTAAAGGAGCTTTATGGGACCTATATTTATGGTGATTGGGTCACACGGAAGCTTTGGGCGACCAAATTTGATGGCGAAAAGAAAATCTCCCACCAGGAGATCGCCCAGGGAAACCAGCGCGTTATCGCTTTCGGCGCCGACCTCGACCAGGAACTCTATTTCCTGCACCATGATGAGGTCGGAACCCTTCACCAGATTGTCGCCAACGAGGCGGTCCAATCGTACCGACCCGATTTTCCGCGCAAATTGAGCGAAACAGGAATCTTTGACACGGTTGGGGCAAAGTTGGCGGACCAGGTCCCATCACCCGGGGTTCACCCATTTTCGATCAACGCGCAACGATGGGCGGATCACGCGGTGGCCGAGCGGTTTGTCGGATTACCGGGGACGGGCGCGGCGAAAATGTATGATGGTTTTGTTCCGATACCCGAGGTCTTTTTCAGCGGACAGGTCTTTCTTCCCAAAAATGGAGTCCTGGTAAAAACCCTTTCCATGGACATGGTCAAGGGGGATCCCTCCACCCGTCGGCGAATGGAGACTCAAATACTCCATTATGATGGGAAAAACTGGAACGCCTACACCTATGCGTGGAACGAGGCGGGGACCGACGCCGATCTTGTCCCCGCGGGTGGCATGGATCGCCCGATTCGTGTGGTCGATGGCGATGCCCCGGGGGGAAAACGGGACCAAACATGGCACTTTCCGAGCCGGGCCCAATGTATCACCTGCCACAATCCCTGGGTCGGTTACGCGCTTGCGTTTAACCCCCTCCAACTAACCCGTCCGGAAGGGTCGGGAAATGTTGGAGCTGATCCGCTCCAACAATTGCAAAAGTTGGGATTGGTGGAATTGTTTCAGGCCAACGGAAACAAAAAGGTGGAGTCGTTCACCAAGGCTCCCGCGACCCATCAATTGTCCAATCCATACGCCGATGGGGTTTCGATCGCTGATCGGGCAAGGTCTTATTTGCATGTCAATTGTTCTCATTGCCATCAGCCCAACGCTGGCGGATCGGTGGTTCTTGATTTGCGCAAAAGCACGCCCGAAAGGGAAACCAAAGCGCTTGGGGCAAATCCCGTGCAGGGAAATTTCCAGATTCCGGGCGCCTCGATTGTCTCCCCGGGTGATCCATACAGCTCCACGCTTTATTACCGGATGGCGAAAACGGGACCGGGCCACATGCCCCACATGGGTTCGGAAATGGTCGATCCGAAAGGTCTGGCGCTTGTCCATGATTGGATAGCCAAAATTCCAAGTGACAAAAAGGATCCGGATAAATTGCAGGCGGGAAGCATGTTGACAGACCAATTACAAACGGCCCTATCGTCGGACCCTTCCCCCACATCGAACCGTAAAGGCGCGTTGAAAGGGCTCCTGGCATCCACAAGCGGGGCCCTTATGCTCGCAAGGTCACTCGATCCCGATGGGAACACGGGAAAGATTTCCGACGATATTCGGGCCGATATACTCGCCGCGGCCAAATCCTCCGACAATCCAGGCGTGCGGGACTTGTTCGAACGATTCTTGCCCGCCGGCGAACGAACCAGGAGATTGGGCACCGCGATCCAGCCGGAACAACTCCTGGCCCTCAGGGGGGATATCGCAAAAGGTCGGGAGCTTTTCTTCAAAGCGGGAGGATTGCAATGTTCCTCCTGCCACAAAATACAGGGAACAGGAAGCACTTTGGGGCCGGACCTGGGCGGGATCGGCAAAAAATACACACGAGCGCAGATCCTCGAAAGCATTCTGTACCCTTCCCGGACCATTGAGCCAAAATACGCCTCCTATCTTGTCGAGACCGACGATGGAAAGGTGGCAAGCGGATTGTTGGCGAGCCGCACCGATAAAGAGGTCGTCCTTCGCACCCCCCAGGACAAGGAGATACGGATCGATTCAAAAAAGATCGTTTCCATGGATATTCAGAAAACCTCCCAGATGCCCGAAATGCTTTTGAGGGATCTGACACCCGAACAAGCCATATCGCTCATCGATTTTCTCGCTTCGTTAAAAGGGGAGACGACAGGCGGAGGAGCCAATCAGGCGCCAAAAATCCTTGCCCATTACATGCCCTGGTTTGAGGCCAAGCCCATCACCCCTCATTGGGGATGGCACTGGACCATGAATTTTTTTGATCCAGACAAAAAGAATGGAAATACAAGGGAAATCGCCTCCCATTATCAACCACTCATCGGCCCCTACGATTCCGGCGATCCGGCCGTCCTTGAATATCACGCCCTGACCATGCGGCTCTCGGGAATTGATGGCGTGATCATCGATTGGTACGGATTGTCAAAACATCTTGACTATGCCGCCAATCACAAACGAACCGTGGCCTTTATCGAAAAGGCAATTCAGGCGAATTTGAAATTCGCCATTTGTTACGAGGACCAGACGATTGCAAGGCTTGTCAAGGATGGCGTGTTGGCGGAATCCAACCGGGTCAAACACGCCAAAAACGAATTGGAGTGGCTTGGGCAAAACTGGTTTGGATCTCCGGCCTATTTGAGACTGGAAGATCGACCGATTCTTCTTTCGTTTGGACACGAGGGGTTAAGTGAATTGGAATGGACGAACCTTCTGGCCAATGGGAAGGATCGACCCCTTTACCTGAGCGAACATGAAAAACGAAAAGCGGCCGATGGGGCTTTTGATTGGCCTGTTCCTTCCAGGGGAATTGCCTTTCAGGAAAACTTCGCAACCAGGGGGAAGGATTGGCGAGTGATCATGCCAGTTGTTTTTCCGCGATTTCATGACATTTACAAGGAAGCCAAAGTCCAAAAGAGTCACGGATTTATCGGGGATGATTCAGGAAAGGTATTTGAAAGACTGTTGGATATCGCGATGGATTCCAGATCCCCCCTGATTCAGGTTTGCACATGGAATGATTGGGGAGAAGGAACCATGATTGAACCCTCGGTCCAGTTTGGCTTTCGCGATTTGGAAACCCTTCAGAAAAACCGTCGATCGCGCATCGATCCGGATTTCTCCCCGATGTCCGAGGATTTGCGCCTCCCCCATAGGCTTTTTCAATTGCGAAGGCAATTCCCGAATGATCCAGCCTGGACCCGGGAGCTTGACAGTGTCGCAAGGGATTTGGCCAATCTGTCAATGAAATCCGCAAGGAGTTCCCTTGAGGCCCTTGAGAGAAAAGCCAAAGTGGCTCCCACCAAATAAAAGAAAAAGAATCATACCAATTTCATGGAGCCATGCGATTCATGAGCGAATCCCAAACCCATCCGCACCGAATCCCCAGACAACACGGGCTTGATGCCTTGCGGGCGTTCGCCATGTTGTTGGGAATCGCGCTTCATGGGGCGTTATCGTTCGCGGGAATTCCTTGGATCGTCCAGGATCTTCGGCCTGATGGGACCTTTATGCTGGTGTTCATGGCAATCCATGGATTCCGGATGCAGCTTTTTATCCTGTTGAGTGGATATTTCACGATGATGTTGTGGCGCAAGCGGGGGATGGCGGCGCTTTTGAAACAACGGGGATTGCGCGTTCTCCTTCCTTGCCTGATCGGACTTGTCACATTCATCCCCCTGCTTGGTTGGGTCTCCATGAAAGCCGGGGAGGTATCCCGGCAACAGGATGCCAACCGAAGAAACATGGCCGAAAAATCCGAGTTGGTCGAGGCGATACGAAAGGGTGATAGCGAGGGTATTGGTCGACTTCTTGATGCGGGAGCCAATCCCAACGGGAATGACCCTGAATTCGGGGCGCCTGTTCTTACATGGGCGGCCAGGTACGGGGATCCAAAAATTATCAAACAGCTCCTGGACAAAGGGGCGGAAGTCAAAGCCCGCGATCGTGATGGCTACACCGCTCTTCATAGCGCCGCGTTTCTGGGACATTATCGGGCCGTCGAAATGTTGGTGCAAAGCGGGGCGGACGCCAACGCGTTGGGCAAACAGAATGATACCCCGTTGGATTCCACCCGGGCGGACTTTGGAACAACAACATATATCGCCAATATTCTTCGGGTTCCCCTCCGCTCCGAAGAGGAGTTGCAGGGTGATCGGGAGGAATGTCGCAAATTGCTTTCGCACCATACCAGGGAAAAACCCGCCGCCAATTCCGCCACGGAAAAAGGGGCGCTTCAAAATGGACTGGCTCAGGCGCGTAAAGGTTATGCTGGCTGGCTTTCCTCGGAAAAATTCATGATGAATGTCGGAGGCGGGAGGGAGCCGTTCCACCTGGTGTTAACGCCTGTTTTTCATCACCTTTGGTTTCTTTGGTTCCTTTGTTGGCTGGTTTTGCTGTTTGTTGTTTTCATCGCGATTGGCGGGGTAATGCACAGGATTTTTCCAGGCATGGCAATACCTTTCCGTTGGGTTGTTTCCCCATTGCGCTGGCTTTGGATCTTGCCTTTGACGATGTTGCCGCAGTTGTTTATGGGGGTATTTCAACCTGGTTTTGGTCCAGATACCTCCGTGGGACTGATTCCCCAACCTCATGTGCTATTTTATTATGCCGTGTTTTTTGGTTTTGGGGTTCTTTACTACGATTGTGATGACCGGGACGGGAAATTGGGGCAAAATTGGAAATGGGCTTTGCCCTTATCGATTTTGGTTGTGTTTCCGTTGGGATTGATGACCGTTGGAAATGTGGTCATTTCCGGCTTGCTCCAGGTCATCTATGCCTGGTTGGTTTCCATTGGATGTATTGGACTATTCAACCGGTTGTTGACCCGGGAAAACAAAACCGTCCGTTACTTGTCCGATTCGGCATATTGGCTTTATTTGGCACATTTGCCTTTGATTGTTTGGCTCCAGGTGTTGGTGCGGGATTGGGATATGGCCGCATGGCCCAAATTCCTGATCATTTGCACGCTGTGCACAATCCTGTTGTTGATCAGCTACCAATATTTGGTGCGGTACACGGTCATTGGACGGATACTGAACGGTCCACGCATGCAACCCAAGTTGGCGGAAATGCCTGTTGCTGACAAAGGTTTGGGCCAGTAATTGGGGGAGATTCTACGGATCGCTTGACAACTTTTTTGATCAGGTGTACACTGTACAAAGGTACTTGCCTAAACATCTGTTCACGGAGTGTTGTCGATGTCTCGTCCAGTCTCGCACGACCAAGTCATGGAAGCCCTGGCCGCCCCATTTGAAGGAAACGAAATCCGCCACAAACCCGGCGTTGTCTCGGGGAGCCGCGCCCTGGCCATCCCCTACCTCGACGCGCGTGCCATTCAGGACCGCCTGGATGAGGTTCTGGGACTGGCGCATTGGCAGGACGAGTATGAATGTTTGCCTGATGGATCGGTGATTTGCCGACTCCGGATCCGGGTGGGTGAGGAGTGGATCACCAAGGTGGATGTCGGGGGACCGAGTGAACAGCCTGACGAAGGCGACCGGCGCAAAGCCGCGTTTTCCGATGCACTCAAGCGGGCCGCCGTGAAGTTTGGCATAGGCCGGTATCTGCATCGGCAAACTCCCCAATGGCTGGACTTCGATCCGGTCCGCAAACAGTTTGTCCGAAACTCCCAAAACGGTGCGGGACATGGTCATGGCGAGGCCAACCCCAAGTCGGCCCATGCCGGTGGCGGATTCGGCGCCCCACGGCGCGAAATGAACTCACGAAGCCAACCAATTCCGGAACATCGCCCGGAACCGAAAAGGGATTTTGGAGAACCCCGCTCCCAATCCCAAAACAGTACCCAAAACGGAAAAGCCCTCCATTCCGTCCCAAGATGATTGGGGATGGTGTTCCCCGGGAGGTGAAGCGCTCCCGGGGTTGAGTCAGGTGGAGTGGAAGGATGCTGGAATCGGTTTCCCCGGGTGTTTTGGGTTCAGGAGAAACAAAAAGTCGGGTTACCATGGTGAGGGACAAACGAATATCGGTAATCGATTGACAGCATCAAGGAAGGAATTCCAGGTCACTCAGGTCCTTGTGGCGGCCACTTGCTTTTTTATTCGTCTTTAAATCTTCCAGCGAAATCAGATTGGTCGGAATCCCATGCACCAAGCCTTGGATGCGGTTGGGGAAGCAATCGTCAAAGGAAACCCCGGCAATTGTTGTCAAAATTCCTATCCGCAAGGGAGGTGTTCCCATGCGGATGATTTTGTCTTTTACGAGAAACAGGTTTCTGTTTAATGCTGGTACGGCAAAGCCAAAATCTATCAGAACCTGTTGGAGCCGATCAGCATTTTCGGGAGTCATTCCCACCCAAATATCAAGATCCATGGTTGCCCGGGGATAGGCATGAAACGAAACGGCATAACCGCCGATCATCAAATACTCAACCTGGTGTAAGGTCAACAACCTCAAAAATTCTTTGAAGTCGTCCGGTAGCACCAGGTCCATAGTTGATTCGGCGAAGCCGTTCCAGATGGGTAAGGCGTTCCTGGGGTGTTTTGGTCAGCCAATACCCCGGCTCATCAGATTGGGAATCCAGATCCACAACCGAAAATGCTTGTCGATCAAGAATCAGGTCGGATTTTCTTTGGTCCATATTTGCATTCTACCACGACGGTAATCGGGAACAATGGACAGAGACTCCCTGGCAAAATACCAGGTGTGGGGGGAACCAAGGTGGACCCCAATCGTTGGACAAAAATCGGGGGGAGCCAGGCAAGGATTTCCCCCTTGGGTAATCCATCAATCGGATGATCAAACAAGATGTTTCAGCAGGTTTCCCTCAT
>CAWUOD010000059.1:0-10513 GCA_963923115.1 uncultured Singulisphaera sp. | reverse complement strand
CGCCACCCATACCGCCACCACGGCCAAAGCCGCCGCCACCCATACCGCCGCCACCCATACCACCGCCCATGGCGCCACCACCCATGCCACCACCACGGCCAAAGCCGCCACCACCCATGCCACCAAAGGGCGATCCACCGCCAAATGATCCTGAACCAGCACCAAACGAAGATCCTGAGGAACGGGAGGAGGTTCGGCCCTGAATGGCGTCAATTGCCTGCTGGACCAGGGCGGGATCAATTCCCGAAACCGGAACGACGCGAACAACTTTGGCGTTAGGCTTGGCAGAGTTTTCCATGTACTCAACAAGCTTGGAAATATCATCGTAAAGTGTTTGGGGGCAGTAAAGCATCAGGCTGTTGCTCTTTTCATCAACGCCAATGCTAAGGGACACCCTGGCCCCGGTATTGCCACCCCCTCCACCGCCACCACCGCCAAAGGGGAACCCGATTCCGGGAAAGCCACCCGCGTTCGTGCTTGCGCCGGATGACCTTGTCAAATCGCGATAAACATCCTGGATCGTTCGTGAGGCATCGGCCGCGTTGATGTTTTCCAGAGGCCCAATGACCCATGTTTTGGGAACCGCCTGGGAATCGCTCTCACCTGAATCCAACGCTTTTTCCAACAGCTTTTTGATAGTGACAATATCCAGCTTGCTGGCTCTCACCAGGAGCGTGTTGCTGGTGGCATCGGCTACCACCCGGATTCGGTTTGCGGTCGGGTTGGAGGGAGCCCCTGCTCCTATGCCGGCGAAAGGCAAAAGCGCGCCGATTCCGCCAAACAGCCCCCCACGCCCGCCACCAGCGCCACCCTGGGCCTGTGCGGGACCATTAAACGCCTCCTCAAGGACCTTTGCCACCTGGGGGGCGCTCGCGGTTTTCAGGCGAATGATTTCGAAATCGCCTTCGTTTGTCGGAGCCGTGGTAAGGACACGGACCAACTCCTGGGCAAGATTGAGGGTTTCCTCATCATCACAGGAGAGAAGCACCCTATTTCCCAATACTGATATCTTTAAAGGGGCATCCTTGCGACCGGGAAGCTCACGATTGGAGGCGCGCGGTGCCGCCGGAGGCTGACCCTGCTCCACGCCCGGAGCCCCGGGGAAATTCGCCGCGGGAGGTTGGGCGCCCGGAAGGGGAACCTGGGCCGATATCTGGGTCAGACCATTTCCGACGGGAAGCGAGGCTTCGGGCTGTTCCTGGCCGTTGGGCCGCTTGGGCTGGGTTTGGGGAATCCGCTGAACAGGAGGCGCCGTGTTACCCGGAGGGGTGGATGGAGTGACCGTGGGATTGACCACCCGAACCGGATTGGCCCGCATTTGGGGCATCATTCGTTCCAGGCTTTCCGCAAGGTCCGACGCGCTGCCTTTATCAATATTCAGTATGCGGAGATTGCTGGTTCCGCCCATTGAGCTTGAACCATTAAGCGCCTTGATAATTTGTTCGACTTCGAGCACCTGATCGGCCGGACCACGAACAATGATCGCATTTCGGTCAATCGAGGCCTCAAGATATGGGGCCCCACTTTTGGCATCCCCAAGCATTCCCTTGAGGGTTTCAACCACCGTGGTGGGATTTAATGCTCCCACGGCAAGGAGGGTGGTTCGAACACCTTTCTCCGTGCCCGAGCCAAGAATTTGGCGGGCGATTTCAAGTTGGTCATCGGGAGTCGCGTAGACAATCACAGTGTTCGGATTGGCTGCGCTGATCCGGACCACCGGACTTGTCTTGTAAATTTCCGTGAGGGTCCTGGACAAGGCATCCGCCGTGCCCGAGGGAACCGTGTATTGCTTGAGCAATGGATTCCCAGGAAGGAAAGGTTGTTGACCTGGTGTGCCGACATCAATCCGCTTGAGCACATCACGGGCCTGGGCGACCTTGTCCGCGGGACCGGTCACCAGGACGGTGTTTGTGCGATCGTCCGTGGTGATGCTGTGGGACCTGGAACGACCCGTGGTTGAGGTCACGCGACCCGTTCGGGGATCCATCACGGGTTGGCCACCGGCCGCTGGGGGAGCCAATTTGGGATCACCCATAAGCTCCTTGAGAATCCGTTCCGCATCCCGGGCCTTGATGTACTTGCATTCGTGGTTCAGGCTTTCCGCCTGGACCTGATTTTCGTTCTGTTCAATGTCCTTGATGGTCTTGCGGATCCGCTTGAGATTCGCAACCGTGTCCTGAAGGATAAGTTGGTTCGCCCGGGTCATGGGGACCACTTCGCCAAAGGGCCCCATCATCTTTTTGATTTCCGGAGCGACATCCTCGGCAACCAAAGTCGTCAGCGGTAGGACAATCGACACCATTTCGGTGTTCCCACGCTGGTCAAGCTCCTCCATCGCAATGCGGGGCAACAGCGTTGGATCGATTTTTTCGTCGGCGGGAACAAGCGTGAAGGATCGTTCACGACGAATGAGATAGAACTTTTGTGTCTCGCTATTGGCGAGAAGGGCCTCGTTGATGATGTCGATCACTTCGGGAACGGTGTAAAGCTTCCCGGCAGGTCCCTGAAAGGTAAATGTCCCCGATGGTTTGTAAGTGGTGATAACGGGGAGATCGGTCTGATTGGTCAGCCACTCAAAAACGCCGGCCCAGGGTTTGCTGTCAAAAGCAAAAGCCACCTTTTTGCCACCAAAGGCGGCTGGAGCCACCGTCGGAGGTGTCACACCAGGAGCACCAATCGGCATTGGGGCAAGCCGGGATTGAGGCACCCCTGAAGGGATACCCTGCTGGACAGGAAGTGGAGTTGCCTGGATCAAGGCAGGGGTTTCTGCAGGAGCAGCAACCGGCTGGGCAACACCCGAAATCGGTGGGAGATTGGGCACCTGGGCAAGACCAACTGGACCAAAATAGGCCAGCGCCCACGCAGCAACCCAAGCCCTTTTATTACCAAAAACCCGGCTAAACGGGCGACCCATCGAATTTGGAAGGCTCATGGAAGAACCCTGACTTTCTGGCGCCGCCCTCATTTGGCCTGGATGTCAAGGACATAACATCCACGCAAAGAGGGTCCGGCAAGTTCATGCTACCCCTGCAATGGTTAAGATCGGCAGAGTTTGCCCAAATTCTTTTAGAAAAATAACGGTCGTTCCAAAAAAAAAGATTTTACCAATTAGGCAAAATGGGGAAGGGCTAGTTTCGAATCGGCCTCCGGACTTCTTTTTTCTGATCACTCTTGCTTCCGCCATCTTTTTTCATGGGAGATTCCGGCTTGGCGGGCAATAGTTTCTCCAATCCCAACTGTTTTAAAGCATCCTTATCCAGAGGGGTGTTCACCACCGGAAAGAATGTTTCACCACAACGCATAAGATATAATTCACCATCCGTTTCAAACACAATATAAGCCGGATCAATATGAAGCAGCTTTGCCTTCATTACAAGATTATCATACTTATCTTTAATGGAGAAGTCGCTCCAGGCAGCTGAGGTCCTTAACTTGGTTTCCCTGCCACCACGGTTCTGATCATAGACATAGGCTTCCCAACGACGCCCATCCCCGGATATGGTGGTCAGTTTCACCCCGGAAAGCACTTCCTCACGATCCTCCTCGGGACCACGCACAATGGCCGGGGGCGGAGGCGGCGGTTCAGGTGGCGCGGGTGGCGGATCCGGCTGGAAAAACGGATTTGCCGTTGCGAGGATGGAATAGTCCCTTTTTTGGACTGCCAAAACTTTCTGTGGAGTGCCTTGGGCCTTGGCATCCGCCAGAAGTTTTTCAGGAACAACCCGGTTATTTTTATCTGCGCCGGGAACCATCAGCCCCTCGACCGTCAGAACCATTTTCAGGTCCGATTTGCTCTGGGACTTTTTCAAATTCTCAACCTTGAGAGTTGGGACATGGTGCAGCAGGGGCACACGGTGCAACATTTCAAGAAAAGCACCCAAATCCTCCAACTTGCCCTGGGTGCTAATTTCAAAAGCAACGGGTTTGTACGCGTCTTTTCTCCCCTCCTTGGTTTCCAACTTGGGGATTGCCTGATTGGTGAAACTCCTTCCGTTGGTCACGAGAGTGTTTCCCGGTTTGAATCCGCTTGCGTTGAGCAAATCACGAAGCAGGGTCGAATAGTCCAGTCTCAAGGATGCCAGATGAGCGTTTTGGGCATCCGCATCCGTTTTTTGGGCAACGGGCAGACTCAGTTTTTTCCAGTCCTTTAGGCGCGGGTGCCTCTCAAGAACTTTCGCGATTTTGCCACCTTCGTTTTCCACCTCATCCTCAAGACGCTCAACTTCGGTCTCAAGACTATCTATTTGCGCGCGCATGTCCGACCAAGGGGAGTAAAACCCATAGTAGAACCCGCCACCCCCCACACCAAAAACCATGATGAACCCAAGTATCCAGGCAAGAGTCTTTTCTCTGGGTGTCATGACTTGCCCTCCTTGCCGCCAACAGTGTCGTTTGTGGAGGACTTTTTACCGGAATTATCTTTGGTCCCCTCTTTCTCGGGGGTTGAGGATTCTCCACCATCCGGGTCCATGGGAGACTTTGTGGCCTTTGGGGATTTGACCTCGGGTTTGGCCGGCGGAACCAATTTTCGATTGTATTCGACAGGAGGCCGCCTTTTTACATCAATCTCCAAAGTGAAGTCGGAGCCTTTTTGCTCTTCTTTTTCGATCTTGTAAACCCCGTCCTTGCGCAACTCATCGAGCAGCGACTTAAGCGCCTCACGCTTTTCCGGTCCTCCCGGTAGCGTGCCCTTGATTGTCAGGTGACTTCGAAAATCCGTTTCCTTCTCCGGATTGCGCCTTGGCGACGCGCTAATTTCTGTCAGTTGGAGATCCTTGGTGTTGGGAATTCGGTGGGAGATGTCATAAATCTCATCGAGCCACACGACATCGTCCCATGCACCAAGGGCTTGATACCTTTTTGCGTTAACCTTGGAGTCTTCAAATTCTTTCTTCAATGAGTCCCGGCGCCGGGTAAGTGTGTCCAATTCATCCGCCGTGCGGCTTCGAACCCCCCAAAGGAACCATCCTGCCACCACAAATCCAATCAATCCGACAAAGGCGTAAATTGCCACCCGCTGCTGGGCCAATTGGGAAGGCGGCGGTGGCTGTTTTGGATTCAGAAAATCAGGTCTGTTCTTTTGTCCTTTTTCTTCCACCCGGGCCAAACCGGACAAAACCCCAAGCGAAGCCACAAAATCGCCACTGTTGCCCGGCAATGCCGGGGCATCCAAAACCCCATCAAACGGCAGGATTCTTTGGAGAGGCAATTTGGTTGCCGAGGCCAAATCCGCGTCCTGGTCCCATTTTGGCGGTGCCAAAAGGAAAAGGGATTTGGGGGCGGTTTCGGGATTCTGTGACCCATAAAGGGATAGGCTTCTCCGAATTTCCTGAACCAATCCCGAGACGGGATTGAGCGATCTGCTGAAAAGCGGTTTTCCGTTAAAAAGGACAACCAATTCCGACCAGGCCCCACCAATCGCAACAACCGCAACAGGCTCATCGACTGGCCCAAGGTCCGACATCAGGCCAACCAGGCCCGCCAATCTTGGATTAAGTCCCCCGAGTTTGAGCTGGGCCCCTGTCGCTATGGTTTTCCATGTGTTGAAAAGCTCAATCCGCAAAAGGAGAGCCAATACCCGTCTGTCCACGGTTTCCGGTAGATCGGAGGTTTCATAGTCAAGCTTGACCTCGTCCGGGGACTCATTGAGGTCGCGCATCACCTGAAAGCGAACCATCCCGGGCTCTTCCGCCGGGCCAACACGGGGAATGGTGAGTTGGCGCGCGATCAGCCTGTCCCGGGGCAAAGAAACAACAAGCCGAGCGCCTGGAACCGCAAAGTCTTTCAGGAAAGACTTGAGTTGCTCTGCCTGCTCATCTGCCATTACGGGATTTGGGCTGCCCTCGGTTTCAATCGTCAATACCTTGCAACCCGCAAGGCCTTTCCGGGCGGTCAAACCAAGAACGCTTAAACGACCATTATCCCAATCGATGTATACCTTGCGGCTCATGGATTTCCCAAAGCCACCTTGTGGCGGCCAAGTCTCCTTTGGGTGGGAATCCATTCCCGCATGTCTTGAAGCAAAGGAATTGGGCCATTGACCCATTTCCAAATCCTAAAGGCCAGCCAATTTTGCCGGATCGCCACCCGCATCCCTGGCCTGCCGCGCCTTCTCCGAAAGGTCGCGGAAGTATACCACACGGGGACGCGGACCGCTGGTGTCCACCACAACTTCCATCAGGCCCATTGGTCCGCCCTGATCGAGTTTACCCATTATCCGGACCCGGTAGGCCGTGGAACGGCCGGTTACATAGCGCTCGAGAGTGCGAATTTTGGTAGGGTCCAGTTTGGCCTCGGTAAAAAGCCAGGCTGGACTCTGATACAAGGGATCATCGGATGCCATTGAGGATGGGCGGGAGCCCGCAATATTTTGCAAATCCGACTCCTGCAAGGACGGAAGCCCGGCCAACAACACCGGGTCGGCGGTAAGGAGGTTGAGTTTCCCGGGCAAATCGACATCCTGACTTGTTGTGTATCCCTGGTAGAGCGACGGAAGATACTGCTTGGCTATCATTGGGTCCTTGAGGGGACTGGGAAAAGTCACTGTTTTCTGGGTCTTCCCCGAACCCACTTTCACATCCACATTTTTGGAAACAAGATCCATAATGTTTGTGATTTTGTTCAGTTTCACCAATCCCGTGGAGGCTTCCTGCAATTTGTTGTTGATTTCCGTTGTCACCAGGGTGTAGTCGCTGGAATTCATTCCGGAAACTCCCCCACTTGATCCCTTTCCGGCTGCAAGATTGGCAAGGACCGTGACGGTGGACACCGGCTGTTTTGAGGCACCAAACAAACGGTAGGCGACAACAAAAGCACTAACCTGTTCCCCGGCGACGACGCTTAGTTCCTGCTGGATGGTGGCAAGGTCGGAGGAATTAAGGTTGACCCTGGCGTTCCAGGCATTCGTGGAGGTGCTTGAGGGCGGAACCAGGTTTTGCTCCCGGCTGTAAACCGTGAAGTATTTGGACAGCCCCGGATTGGTGGAATCCCCAAAAAGAATCTCCGGGGTCACACCCTTCACAAGAAGCAGTTCATCAATCGTGTCAAGCGGACCATTTTTGCAATAGTAGGGAGGCTGCAAGGTGTTGTAATATTCGCTTTCAGCCCCGGAATCGCCAATTGTGTCGTCGTTGTCCACCCAATCCACCATGGCGTCGATGATATTATCCGCCAGCGCGGGAATCTGGGGCTGCAACCGCTTCAGGGTGTCCTTCAGGGTTTTTCCGGTTGGATCCACCTGCAACAGGGCATTGATATTCCACTTGGCCGACTCATCGTCTACCGTAAGGATCTCAAAAGTTGCCGAACTGGAGCCCTTCCCAAGGGAAATCGATTGGACCGTTCCGGGTTGGGGAATGTTTCCCTGGGCCAATTCCGAAAGGACATAAGCCACACCCGAATCCGCGATGGAGCGAGCCTGGGCCAATCGGACCGCGGAGTCGGTCGCCCGGTATTCGGCCATCATGTTGTCATTAAACCGGTATGCCGCCAGGGAAAGAAAAGCCACCACAATCAACACGGCCAACAATACCACCCCCCGGCGGGCCTCGCCCGCGGTTGGCAGTCGTTTTGGGGTCAATTTGAGTTTCATGGCTTTTCCTTGCTACTTGGACCTTCCGGAGGAGCCACCCGTCGACTTCGACGAACCTGATGAATTGGTTGCGCCACTTCCCGATCCACCGCCGATCGATTTTGTTCCACCACTTGAACCACCGCCGGTGGTTTTGCTGCCACTACTTGTACCCGGTGATTTTGATCCCCCCGAGGTGGAACCACCGGAGGTTGATTTCGACGACGAACCCGTTGAGGAACTTCCCCCCGAGGTGGAACCACCGGAGGAAGATCCGGAAGAAGAAGAGGAGGAGGAAGACCCACTATCTGGAGAGTTGGCTCCCGGGTCAACCACCTTGCCAAGCGCTATGGAATTGGCCGTCGGCAGGGCCACTACCTGGGAATATCGCCTGATCGTTTTGCCATCCGCGCCCTCCATTTCCACTTCAATTTTCACAGCCTTGGGAGGCCCTTGAGGAGTGGAACTGTCATAACTAAGCGAACGGCTATCCCAAAAATCCGTCCAATATCCCGGAGTTCCATCGTTGTAGCTGAAGGTGATGGAACGCACTTCGGGAGCAATAATCAGGTTCTCCACATCCCCGGGAAGCGAGGCTGTGTTTACGCTATCAGGCGAGGAAACCTGGCTCGATTCCCAACGGGCCAACCCCTGCCCCTCCCCGGGAACCCAATAGGTGACTCTCTTGATGTCGCATACCGGTCCCTCGGAATCGGTTGGGGATTGCGACCCCGATCCGGATGTGGAGGCCGGGACCTGAGACACACGAAGTGTTCCCGCCTGAAAGGCGGTCAACTGATCCTGGTATCCCACCACACCTGGAATGAAAAGAACCCGAACCTGTGCGGGAGTGCTGGTGCTTGTGGTGGAAGAGGAGGAGCCGCTGGATGAACTGCTTGAGGAACCGGTCGAGGAACTGCTGGAGCTTCCTGAGGTTGATCCGCTGCTTGAACCCCCGGCGGAGGAGGTTCCCGTTCCTGTCCCGGCACCGGTCCCTGTGCCTGTTCCAGCACTTGAGCCTGTGCTTGTGCCAGAACTTGTGCCTGTGCTTGTTCCTGTTCCCGAGGTACTTGTGCCCGACGAAGACGAGCCACTATCATCACCGGGATAATACAAATCCCCGGTCCGAAATGGTCCAGGATTATTAATGGTGATCGAACCGACCATATCGCGGGCTATGCGATCCATTAGCGCCCGGGCCAATGTTGCCTGGGCAATTGCATCACGACTGTTTTGGGTCGTAAAAACCTGGAGTTCCACGACGACATAGAGGCCACCCAAAAGCAGGAGGCTAATGGCACTCGCCAAAAGGGCCTCAAGCAGCGTGAAACCACCACGAGACCTTTTGCGATTCAGCCCTTTTGGGAAATCCAACACGCTTCTCATGACACTCACCCCTTTGCAAGCATCACTTGGTGGTTGAACCGGATGTGGTTCCCCCGGTTGTGGTCGAGCCTGTCGTCCCGGTGGATCCATCAGCCAATTCTTCAGGAATCGCATCCATTGTGCTACCCATGGCTTGGGGATCCACCACATATTGGATCAGATCCACCCTGGATCGGGACGCGCCATCCCTTTGGGCGGTCGCAGTAACCTGGTAAAGACTGGTCCCCACCGACTGCACATCAACGGACCAGGTGTAACGATCATCCGTATCCCAAATCCCGCTACCGCTTGTGAGCCCTGTCACTCCCGCCTTGATTTCCGCAATTTTCGACTCCGCGACCAGAAGCGAAACGCTTCGCTGTTCGGCTTCCTCAGCCCGATCCCGGGCCATGTCCACCAAACTCGTAATGGCCACAATCGACATAAAGAAAATCGCAAGGGAAATAAGAACCTCAAGCAGGGTCATACCCTTGCGGCTTTTCCTGGTCCGGTGGTTTGGGGATAGGCTGTTGGCTTGGAACATGTTAGCGCTCCACCGAAGAAGTCCCGGTCAAAGCCCGAAGATGCACCGAAACGGGGCGTACCCCCAACCCCTCGCAAATGATCGAGACATCGGAGTCCGCCCGGCCATCCGGAAAAAAAACAGCAACCTTTTGCCACGAGGAGGAAGGAACTTCCCCAATCTCCATGGCAGTTTGCCTGTTTCCAAACGAAACGATTTCGCCTTCCGAGACACCATGATCGATACCAAGAGCAATGCCCTGGGGAAGGGCATCCTCATGTTCCTCGTCTTCATCGGAGGAACCACCATTCCATGCGTCATCACGATCCGGGGCGGCCCTTAGGTTTCCCCCTCCGTCCACGATGCAAAGCCGATAAGGCTCGCCCTCCTCAATCGCGAGGTGGCGAGCCATGGAGATTGCCGCACGGACGGTATCCGAGGCCGATTTCATGGTTTCGCCACGAAACCAGCCTGTCATCGTGGGATATGCCATCGCGGTGAGCATGACAATGACCGCCAGGACAAGCACCATTTCCAGGAGCGTGAATCCACTTCGGCGTTTCATGTCATTTTCCCTCCGGACGATTCACCCAGGATCATCCATCGCCTGATTATTTGGGCGCCTCACCCAATGGCTTGCCATTCTTGGTGGTCCAAACATAGCAGGTGTGGTTGTTCTCGGTTTCCACGGTTTGGAACTGGAACTGCTGGCCCCACGGATCGACCAGGGTTTCCTGCTTTTCGAGATAGGTTGGAACCAATTCCTGGAGACTGCCCGGCCAGTTTCCGGTGTTGGTCTTGAAAGCTGTTGCCGCGGATTTGATCGTTTTGGCGTTGATGGCGGCCGCCTTCTCCTTGGAAAGCTCCAGTTGGTTCAGAAGGGAAACGGTTCCAAGACCCGCCAAAACCACAATGATGGCAACAACAACAAGAATTTCCATCAGGGTAAAGGCACGGCGGGAAATACGGCCCAGATTACGGATTGGGCGATTCAGGGCAGAGGTTTCCAATGCGGCTAGCATGTTTCAATTCTCCTGTCGGGGGTGGTCTTCAAT
>CAWUOD010000058.1:0-10601 GCA_963923115.1 uncultured Singulisphaera sp. | reverse complement strand
CCTCTCTGGTCTCGTGGGCTCGGAGATGTGTATAAGAGACAGGTCATTTAAGGGGAATCAAAGATTCTTGAGCCAGTTAATACGCAAAAATATAAGCCAAAAAAGTATCGGCTATTTATAAAATAAAAAAATATGCATGGGTAAAATAAATATTTTTTACATTAGGAGGTGTTGGCAGGCATTCAGGTTGCCAACACCTTTACGATCCCGGTAACGGTCATTTAACTCGCTGCCGGTGGAGCGGCCTCGGCGGCCTTGATCCTCTCTGCCAGTTCAGGGGAAACCTTCGCGGTGGATTTGCATTTGGGATAGGCTGCACATCCCAGGAAATATCGCCCACGGAAATTCCGAAGTGTCATGGGTCCGCCACACTCAACACAGGTTTCTGTGATTTCCACCTGTGGGGCCACCTTCTTGGGAGCTGGAGGGGGGAGCTTGTCCTTAAGTTGCTCCTTGAGTTCCGCGTTGAGTTGCTTGGTGGATTTGCATTTGGGGTAGGCGGTGCAACCAAGGAAAGGTCCCCTTGGTCCGCGACGAATGGCCATGGCCGCACCACACTTCTCACACGCGATTCCAAGATCGACTTGTTCGACTGGCTTGCCAGACGCGTCGATATCCTTGGCGTTTTTGCATTTGGGATAGCCACTGCACGCCAGGAATGGCCCGCGTCGGCCCTCCCGGATAACCATTTCGCTGCCGCATTTTTCACAGGCCTGGCCTGTTGGTTTTACAGCGACAACGGGTTTGCCATCATCGCCGACATTCATCACGGTTTTACATTCCGGGTATCCGCTGCAACCAAAAAAGGGTCCGTTTTTTCCGGTCCGTTCCACCAGGAATTTACCGCAGGTTGGACATGGGAATTCGGTGATTTTTGGTTTTTCCCGCTCCTCGCCCTCGGGCTGCCCCGGTCTTTTAATATAATTACACTCCGGATATCCGGTGCAACCAAAAAAGCGGCCACGCCTGCTGAACTTTTGGGTAAGCGCCTTGCCGCATTTTGGACATTTTTCTTCTGAGTTAGCCAAAGCTTCCTGGGCGGTTGATAGCGCCTCCTGGAATGATCCGTAAAACTCGTCCAGCACCTGGTTTCGAGGTATGTGATCCGTTTCAATCCGGTCTAGTTCCTCCTCCATGTGGCTTGTGAATTTCAGTTCCATGACCTGGGGGAAACGCTCGACAAGCAGATCGGTTACTTTCATGCCAATTTCAGTTGCAAAAAATCGCCGATCCTTCTGGTCCACATAGCCGCGTTCCTGGATCTTGCTGATGATCGCCGCGTAGGTGCTAGGACGACCAATGCCTTCCTTCTCCAGGGTTCGCACAAGGCTTGCCTCGTTGTAGCGGGGCGGCGGTTGTGTGAAATGTTGCGCGGCATCCAACCCCAATATACCCACATTGTTTCCAACCTTGAGCGCGGGAAGTGTGGCCTCTTCGCCCTTCCCTCCGGTGGGAAACAGTTTTCGCCAACCATCGAACTGGAGAACCCGGCCCGTGGCTCGGAATTTACCCTCGCCCGCCTCAATGGTGGCGGTTGTCATTTGATACACGGCAGGCTTCATTTGACTGGCTACGAATCGGTTGTAGATCAGCGTGTAGAGCTTTGCCTGCTCGGGCGCGAGCAATTTCGCAACCCGTTGGGGAGTCCATGAGAGATCGGTTGGTCTAACTGCCTCGTGAGCTTCCTGGGCACTTTTTCCAGCTGCGTAACGGAACGGCTTTTCTGGCAAATAGGTTTTGCCATGGGTCTCCTCAATTACCGTTCGCACCGCACGGAGGGCGTCTTCCGAAACCCTCGTGCTATCCGTTCGCATATAGGTAATTAGTGCCACCGAACCTTCGCCACCCAATTCCACACCCTCGTAAAGCCTTTGGGCAACGCTCATCGTCCTTCGGGCTTGATATCCCAGGCGAAGCGCCGCTTGTTGCTGGAGTGTACTTGTGGTGAATGGCGGGGGTGCCCTGTCCTGGCGTTCCTTTTCCTCGATGTCAGCTATTTTGTAAGTGGCTTTTTCCAAGGCTTCGCCAATTGCCCTGGCGTTTTTTTCCTTTGTGCAGGAAAATTTTTCCCCTTTCCATTCATAGAGATCTGCGCGAAATGCTCCTTTGGGGATCTCCTGGTTTTGAGATGCGCCTTCCTCACCTTCTCCTTCGGGATTCTCCTGGTCTGGCTCTTCAGCGGTTTTCTTTTTGAATCGGGATTTCGATCCTTTATCAAGTTTCACATTCAGGGAAACGCCCTTCCCCTTCGCCAAATCCGTGGCGCTCAGAAGGGCATCAATGCTCCAATATTCTTCGGGTTTAAATGCAATAATTTCCCTTTCCCGATCAACAATCAGCCGCACCGCAACCGATTGGACGCGTCCCGCGGAAAGTTGTTGTGCCAGTCTTTGGCTTAAGAGGGGACTGATTTTGTAACCCACAATCCTATCCAGAAACCTGCGGGCCTCCTGTGCGGAAACCTTGTCCATGTCGATGGCACGGGGATTGGCAAAGGCTTCCTGGACTGCTTTTTTCGTAATTTCGTTGAAGGTAACGCGGCGCACGGCATTGTCTTTTAATCCCAAAGCCTCTTTCAGGTGCCATGCTATTGCCTCTCCCTCACGATCGGGGTCAGGGGCCAAATAAACGATATCTGCTGCTTTTGCGGCTTTTTTCAGGGACGCCAATAAAGCTTTTCGGTCATCCAGGGGCTTATAGGATGGGGTCCAACCGTTATCGATTTCAATCCCAAGCTTGCTTTTGGGCAAATCTCGAACATGTCCTTTGCTTGCTGCGACCTCAAAACCTGGTCCCAAATATTTTTGAATTGTTTTTGCTTTGGCGGGTGATTCCACGATTACCAAGCTGTTTTTCTTCTTCGCCGCCACTTGCTTGCTCCATCCTGGCAGGTTCCACCCACCTTGACAAACCGCAACCTAAACGAAAGTTCGGATTGCCCCGGGTGGCGCTCACGCTAAATTATCTGGATGGATTTGGCGCAAGCCCTCCTACCCATGATGCGTGCGCATCCCGATCCCTTTGGAATTAAGGGGAAATACCGGGCACCGTCAAGGGTGGACCTTTTGTCCTTTGCAATTTTCACCAGGATGGTAACAAGGTTTTCCCATGGCATTCAACCCGTTTGACCCGATCCGGAAATACCAAAAATCCTTCCTTGCGGCGGCGTGTATCCTCTGCATGGTTGTGTTTATTTTCTCCTTTGGACCAGGGGACCTTTTCCAGACCATGCTTGGCAAGATGGCCGGAAGTGGCTCTGGTCCCGTTGTCACCTCCATTGGGGGAACGAATGTAACCGAGGGCGAATTGGACCGTTGGAGAAGGCTCCGGGAGCGTGCCAGCGAATTCATGATTCGGGCGGGAAGTGTCCAATACAGCAAGCAGGAATCGGATGATCGTCGCCGGGCCCAGGAAAAAACCCCTCCCCAGGAAAGCCCAGAGCAGGCCCAAAGGCGAACAACCCTGCAATCGTTCGCCCAGTGGGTCCAAGGTGGGGGATTTGGAACAGGCCCTTCTTATTTTGGCGGCGATCCCAACCGAAACGAAGATCTGATTGATTGGCTCGTTTGGAAAAACGAAGCGGACAAATTGGGGATTGAGATAAGTCCCAAGGATCTGGCGCGTATTTTCAACCGTGAAATGGCAACCGAGGATTGGTGGAAACCCGGGGAACCAATCACCCTGATTCCCGGTATGGAAGATTTTTTCAACGCCCGATTTGCCGTTCGCGATATGGGTCCGGATGAAGTCCTTGACACACTTTGCCAGGAATATCGGGTGGTTCTTGCGAAGGAGGCACTTCTTGGCGAGCCTCCCGGCGCAAGAATTGTCCGTGATGGGGAACTGTTCAACAGGTTTTCCAACTTTGGTCGTTTCTTTGCCAATCCCATGGCGCCAACGCCCTCGGAATTCCTTGACTTTTACAAAAAGCAACGAACGACCGTAAATGCTCTTTTGTTGCCCATTGATGTGAATAACCTTTTGTCTGCAAACCCGAATCTGAAGCCTGATGAGGCCACTTTGAAGGCACTTTATGAGGTGGGTAAGGATGCCGAGCAAAATGCCGGTTCACCCCTGCCGGGATTTAAAACTCCAAGACGGGTTCAGGTCGCTTATGTTACCGGGACTTCCGATACACCCTGGTACAAAAGTGCCCTTGCCCGCATTCAGTTGACGCGGATTCTGGCACCGGTAGCACCTGGTTTTGGTGGGCCTGCGGGCTCACTTGCAGGTTTGGCAACCTGGGCTGATTCAAATGATTTTGTAACCGGCAATTTGGGTGCTTTGGGTTGGATGGATCCGTTTCTTGCGTTCAATCGCAAGGATACTTTGGTAGGAGCCCATGATCAAAAACTGAAAAATTCGCGACTCCGGGGTGGGTTGCTTGAATCATGGATCACTGCTCCCATTGATCAGGTTCATGGAATTCATGCACTTAATGCCGGTCCCCTGGCCGCTTGGGTTCTTGGACAGGCTGCATCGCAACCAGGTTTCCAATCTCTTGTGTCGGCGGATGTTCTTTGGAAAACTGCTTCATTCAAGCCGGAAACCAAGGATCGTACTGCCCTCATTGCCCAAAGCCGTTTGATTGGCTTAAACCCTTTGCAACCTCTTGGAGGATTTGTCCCGGCACTTGGCGCAATTGCATCTGTCCTTCCAGCGCTTCCCAAATCGCGTGAGGAAAACAACATTGCCAACGAACTTGTTGGCGAGGTAACCAGCCTTGCTGCCCAGGACGATTTCGAAGCGACATGGAAAAACCTTCGCAATGGAATTGCTGAATACAAAACAAAAAATGACAAATCGGCGGCTGAGTCTTTTATTGCTGGAGAAATCAAGCGATTGGGTTTGACCTACAAGGCAATGACAAGCCCCAAGGACCTCTTTGAAATTGCAAAGGATCCTGCCTTGTCCGCATTTCGTATCGCATACGAATCGAAAAATCTAACCAGTCAAAATGCCCCTCTTTTTGGAGCCAAATTTTTCCAAAATGAAGGGGTCTACGATCCCCAGGGCTGGGCCAACAATGTTGATGAAACCAGCCCGATTACTCGTGAAAGCTGGACATCGGCAAAAGAGCCTTTTTTGTATTGGCGGATTGACGAGCAGCGCTCGGTCAAGCGGACCTTTGAGCAAGCCAGGGCTGATGTCGAAAAGTATTGGCTAACCGAAAAAGTGGGTGTTCCCGCGGCTCGGGAATTGGCTCAAAAAATCGCGGCCCAAGCCAATGATCCGAAAGGTCCAGCGGGGAAGCCGTGGTCGGCCACATACAGGGATGTTCTTCCCGAGGCGGTTACTTTCCTAAGTTCCCAAAAAATTGGTGGGAAAAACGGCTTGCCATTTGAGGTTGAAAATGTTTCGCGGGTGGTTCCCCAAAAAACCACAAACCCATTTGAACCGGCCGGTTATGAGCCCTATCGGTTCAAACCCTCCGATGTGCCTTTTCCCCGGGAAGCTTTCCTTGATCAGCTTCTTAACCTGGAAAAGCCCGGGCAAGCCACGGTTCTTCGTGATTTTCCGGGAACAACCTTTTATGTGGCCGTTCTCCTGTCCCGTAATGAACCCGCTCAAGCGGATTTCCAACGGGCCTACGAAAGAGCCGGATCGATGGTGGACAGGGATGAACTATGGAACAGGGCCTACCAGGAAAATCGTCGTAAGTACATGATGAATGGCCTTAAAAGTTTGCGCTCAACGGCGACCAATGGAAAAGTCAACGAGGAGGGATTCATTCAACTCCCAGCCTCTTTCCTAAAGAAATCGGAAAACAGGGATTCCTGATCTTAAACGGAGATCCAAAAAAAAGCGCGGTGTTTAAACCGCGCTTTTTTTGTTTTATCTTGATCTCAAAATGTCATGTTCATGCTTGGGGAATTGGGCCATCGGTTCCTGTTAAATCATTTTCTTTAGCCAACTCCCAATCCTCCTGTTTTGGTTTTGGTGCGAATGCCGCGGGAATTTCCAATATTTCAATTCCAGTCTCTCGCAAAACATGGCCTACCAGGGTGTCAGGGACCATGACCTGAAGGAAAATGTCATCTTCCTCGATGCGTTGAAGAAGAATTTCCGCATGGGCTCCAAGCCAGGCCAGGAATCGACCATTGGCCGATGACACCCTAAGCTTGATGGGGACCATGGCATGGGAAACGAAGGCCATAACTTCCTCCTGAAGTTCTTCGATTCCCTTGGCGGAATGGGCGCTAACTGCAACCGAACGCGGATATTTTGACAAAAGTATTTGAATTTCGGATGGGTCCGCCAAAAGATCGATTTTGTTAAAAACCATTAGTGTGGGTTTGTTATCACAGCCAATCTCTTCAAGCACCCGTTGAACCGATTGAATATGGTCCATGGCCAGAGGGTCGGAGGCATCGACGATATGCAAAAGGAGCCTTGCCTGGCTTGTCTCCTCCAGGGTGGCACGGAAAGAGGCGACCAAATGGTGGGGCAAATTACGAATGAAACCAACTGTGTCGCTTAGAAGTACTTTTTTGCCATCAGGAAGGATCCATTTGCGGGTTCGGGTGTCAAGAGTTGAGAAAAGCTGATCCTTTGCCAACACACCCGCCCCGGTCAGCCGGTTCATAAGTGAACTTTTGCCTGCATTGGTATATCCGACCAGGGAAATAGTGAATTCCGAGGTGCGGGTTAGAACTTCGCGTCTTTTTCTTGCCTGGACTTCTCCCAGCTTGTGTTTGAGATCCCGAATCCGGGTTTCCACCAAACGACGGTCCTCTTCCAGCTGGGTTTCACCAGGCCCCCGCATTCCAATTCCACCCTCGTAGCGACTCAGATGGGACCACATTTGCTTTAGTCTTGGAAGGGCGTATTCGAGTTGTGCCAGCTCAACCTGGAGCCGTGATTCCGCTGTCCGAGCCCGGGTTGCAAAGATATCTAATATTAATTCGCTTCTGTCTAAAACCTTGCATTTGGTAGCCTGTTCCAGGTTCCGAATTTGAGCGGGAGTCAGGTCATTGTCAAAAATGATAACATCCGCATCTGTTGATTGGCAAAGGAGTTGGAGTTCTTCTACCTTGCCTTTTCCCAGATAGAGTCCCGGATTGATACCCAAGCGTTTTTGGGCAAGTTCCCCAACAATCTGAGCCCCCGCAGTTGCAGTAAGCCCCCGAAGTTCCTCCAGGGGGTCTTTTGAAAGGAAAGGCCGATCCGGCAAGGCAATCCCAACCAGAATGGCTTTTTCTGCCTTTACTGACAACTGTTCCCGCGGTGCGTCAAATCCCACGATCTCTCCTGTTCTGGTACCTTTGGACCTTCGAGCTTGAATTTTCAGGCATGACTGGGCAAGTATGTCCCTGTCCAAATCTGTGCGGGTTATACCTGTATAAAACCCTAGGCTTACCTAGGGTAATATGGGGAAAGTTGTGCGGCGACCCAAGACCGGGGACCGAGGTTTGGGCCACAGGGGCTTTGATTTATGGTAGCATCCGTATCCACTCAGTCTGTTAGCAAATCCAACGGCGTAGCCTCCGGTGGGGTAACCCAAGGCTCCGATAACGGTCCCATTGTCTCCTCCGTTTCATCGATTGAGCCTCAACTAAACCTAACCCCTTCCCTTCTTGCCGATTCGGATCCCCAACAAACCAAAGAATGGATTGAATCCCTTGATGCGGTGATCAAGGTGGACGGGAAGGCACGAGCCGAGTTCCTTTTGAATGAAGTCAATCGCCGAGCGCTCCAAAAATCGCTTCACCCATCGAATCCAGCCTCAACTCCATACATCAACACAATTCCCGCTTCTTCACAGCCTGAGTACCCGGGCGATCGCATACTCGAACGAAAATTGAAAAGTCTCGTTCGGTGGAATGCCATGGCGATGGTGGTGCAGGCCAACACCAAGGATGGGACAATTGGTGGCCATATCTCAACCTTCGCCAGTTCGGCAACACTTTACGAAGTCGCTTATAACCACTTTTTCCGCGGAGCGGATCATCCGGGTGGCATGGATTTGGTCTATTTCCAGGGCCATGCCTCTCCGGGAATGTACTCCCGTGCTTACCTGGAAGGTCGGCTCAACGAAACCAACCTGAACAATTTCCGAAGGGAGTTGGAACCGGGTGGTGGTTTGTCGAGTTATCCTCACCCCTGGTTGATGCCGGATTTTTGGCAGTTCCCAACAGTTTCAATGGGCCTTGGCCCAATTATGAGCATTTACAACGCCCGTTTTTTGCGCTACCTGGAAAACCGGGGATTGGCCAAAACCGAGGGTCGTCGTGTGTGGGCTTTCCTTGGTGATGGTGAATGCGACGAGCCCGAGACACTTGGCGCCCTTACCATTGCGGCCCGCGAGAAACTCGACAATTTGACCTTTGTCATCAACTGCAATCTTCAAAGGCTTGATGGACCTGTTCGGGGTAACGGAAAAATCATCCAGGAACTCGAGTCACTATTCCGGGGTGCTGGTTGGAATGTTGTGAAAGTGGTTTGGGGGAGTAATTGGGATCCCCTTCTCGCGCGTGATCGGGATGGACTTCTTGTTCGTCGGATGGAAGAAGTGGTTGATGGTGAATTCCAGAAATATGCGGTGGAAGGGGGAGCCTACATCCGTGAACACTTTTTCGGCAAATACCCCGAATTGCTCAAAATGGTTGAGCATATGTCGGATGAGGAATTGGCGAATCTCAAAAGAGGCGGCCATGATCCTGTAAAGGTTTTTGCCGCTTACAAAGCTGCCTCCGAATTCAAGTGCGCCCCCACGGTGGTTATCGCCAAGACCGTCAAGGGCTATGGCATGGGCGAGGCGGCGGAAGGCCTCAACATTTCCCACCAACAGAAGAAGCTCAAGTCCAACCATCTGCTGGAGTTCAGGAACCGGTTTTCGCTTCCCCTGGGTGATGAAGAGGCGACCAGCGCCACATTCCTTCGCCCCGATATTTCCTCTCCCGAGATGGTCTATCTCCATGAGCGTCGCAAGGCGTTAGGAGGGCCAATTCCCGCAAGGAGGCCGGTCGATTCGCAACTCGCGGTACCCGGGGATGACTTCATTGCCCGTTACGCGAAGGGTTCTGGTGACAAAACTCCCTCCACCACCGGAATATTTGTGGACATGCTCGGAGTTTTTCTCAAAACTCCAAACCTGGGCAAAAATATTGTGCCTATTGTTCCCGATGAGGCCCGCACATTTGGAATGGATCCATTTTTCACTTCCTACAAGATTTACTCACCATTGGGCCAACTTTACGATCCTGTCGATTCCCGAATGGCCATCGCTTATCGTGAATCAACCTCCGGACAGCTCCTTGAGGAGGGTATCAATGAGTCAGGGTCGATGTCATCCTTCATAGCCGCCGGGAGTTCCCACGCTTCCAATGGCGTGCCAATGATACCTTTTTACATCTATTATTCAATGTTTGGTTTCCAGCGTGTTGGTGATCTGATCTGGGCCGCTTCCGACACCAGGGTGCGGGGTTTCCTTTTGGGTGCGACATCAGGACGAACAACACTCAATGGGGAAGGTCTCCAGCATGAGGACGGCCACAGCCAACTCATGGCCTCCACCGTTCCCTCCATACAGGCTTACGATCCAGCCTACGCTCATGAACTCGGAGTCATTCTGAGGGACGGGATCAAAAGGATGTATGGAGGCGGCAACGAGGATATTATCTATTACATTAGTCTTTATAATGATAATTATCCGCAAGTTCCCATGCCCGAGGGTTGCGAGGAGGGAATTCTTCGCGGACTTTACAAGCTGGCGCCGTCAAAGGATGCCTCCAGCCTGCCCAAGGTTCACCTGCTAGGGAGCGGCCCGCTTCTCGTCCATGCCCTCAAGGCGCAAAAAAATCTCGCGGAATATGGTGTTTCGGTGGATGTTTGGTCCGCAACCAGCTACAAGAGATTGCGACTTGAGGCACTTGAAGCAGAGAGATTCAATCTCCTTCATCCTCTTGAAAAGAGGAAAAAGAGCTATCTTGAGGAAGTTCTCTCCCGGGAGGATAAAGACGCGATATACCTTTCGGTTTCCGACAATATGCGCCAGGTGTCGGAAATGATTTCGCGTTGGGTTCCGGGTGGTCTTTATGCGCTGGGAACGGACGGTTTTGGCCGGTCTGAAACCCGTGCTTCCCTTCGCCGGCATTTCGAGGTCGATTCCGAGTTTATCACACTTGGCGCCCTCTCGCAGCTTATGCTTCGCGGGAAAATCAAACCCGAGGTTGTTGCGGATTACATCAAGAAGTCCGGTATCAATCCTGACAAGATTTGTCCGCTTACAGCATAACTGAAATTTTTCCCAATCCATTTGAATGTAAGTAGGAGTTTTAGTTCATGAGCACGGATTTTGCGCTGCCTGCCCTGAAGGAAAATGTTGATTTGGTGGAGGTGAATGCGTGGAAAGTTGGGGTTGGTGATGTTGTCTCCAAAGACCAACCACTTCTTGAGGTCCAAGCCGATAAGGCTGCTCTGGAAGTTCCCTCCCCTGTCGCGGGCCGGATTTCAAAAATTCATGTTAAGGTTGGCGATCAGGTAAAGATTGGCCAGCTATATATTTCCATCGAAGCTGGTGCTGCAGGAGCCAATTCTCCAACTCCGGTTGCGCCTCCCACCTCAAGGGCTGTCTCTTATACACATCTCCGAGCCCACGA
>CAWUOD010000057.1:0-10606 GCA_963923115.1 uncultured Singulisphaera sp. | reverse complement strand
CATCGGCGGTTCGGTTGGTAATTGACCGCCTTCCACTTCCCGAGGTTGGACAAAGCACAGGTTTTGCGGAATTTCTGGCGAATTGGAAGCCTCTTCCCGTTCCGGCAACCGTCGAGATTGCTCCTCAACCGTCTCCCGCTGGGGAAACCTCTGTAAATGAATCTCCAGCTTCCGCAGAGCAATTGAATTCCGAATCTGGTACCGCCGAACCGGTGGCCGGGAATACACCGCCTGAGGCTGATATTGGTACCTCGGAAATCGTGACCGTTGAATCGACTGCCTCGGAAACCCCGGAAACGGTGGCAACTACAAACGAGGCACCCATCACCGCCCCAGAAAACCCCGTTTCGGAGACCCAGGTGGAAGTGAAACGGGAAGTAACCCGTTCCTCAGCTGCCGATGATCCTTATTTCCATTTGCCAGCTCCCAAATTCAAATTTGGCCCACCATCTCCGGAAGTGCTTTCCAAACATCCTTACCGTGCATTCCTGGAAAGGGTGGCGGAACGGGTCATTCATGAATTCATGGGTCCATCCCTTGAGAGGGAAACACGACGCGAACTCGGCACAAAGGCCGATGAATACGCAATTGGAATTTGTTGTCGTACGCTTCGGATGCGCCTTCTTACCCCTCCATCTCCTGGACTCAGACTTCTTGCAATCGATCCCGCCGCGCGCGGTGGTTGCAAGGTGGCGATTTTGGATGAAAATGGCGACCTGGTGGAAGAAGGTGTGTTCAATGCGCATCCTCCCCAATCCCGCAAGGCCGAACCGAAGCACAAACTGGAGGAGTGGATTCGGAAACACCAGATTGAAGTGGTTGTTATTGGAAACGGGGCAGGTTTCCGGCATGTCGAAACTGTCGTGGCCGAACTCCTTCAGGACTTTGACGACCGCCGGAATGGGCGAATAAAAACCGAGGAGCCATCCACCGAGACAACCCCGGAATCCTCCCATGATGAGAGTGTTTCAGGGGAGACACAATCCGACGAAACCACCACATCGGAATCTATCGAAGCTCCTTCGATTGCCAGTGTGACAAGTGATTCCCAATCCGAAGTTACGCAAAAGGAATCCGAGGCGCCATTAGGGGAAGCAATCGAGACACCCTCAACAGCCGAAGCCAACCCCGATTCGGCAACAGAGACCAACATTGTTTCTGACGAAAAGCCGGAAGAAGGCTTGACCTTCGCCCCAGGGGCAAAGACCAACAGGCATGGCGGCCGCAAAGAACGCAAATCGGCTCCATTTGTGCCGGTTTCCCTCGATCACCTTCCACCACCATTGGAAGCTTTGGCATTCACCACCATTGCGGAGGTTGGAGCAGCGGCTTATGGGGGAAGCGCCCTTGGCAGGGAAGAACTTCCCAACCATGAAGCACCACTTCGCGCCGCAATCAGTATTGGCCGTCGTTTTATCGACAGCCTCGCGGAGATGGTTAAGGTTGATCCCCAATACCTGGTTAGCGGTGTTCACGCGACCGAGGCCCAAGGCAAGAACCTTCGCGAAGCCTTGGAGGGTGTTCTGGAATCTGCCGTGGCACAGGTTGGCCTCGACCCCAACAAGGCATCCGTGGCGGCGCTAAAGTACATCCCGGGGCTCAACTCGGCAGTTGCCCGGGATTTGGTGGAATACCGTAAGAACATAGGCAAATTCACGAATCGCCATCAACTCCGCCTTGTCCCGGGAATGACCGAGGACCGTTATGTCCAGTCTGTTGGATTCCTTCGGATTGCCGACGGCGACAGTCCTTTGGATTCGACATGGATCCATCCGGAACAATATCCTGTCACGGAATGGATCCTTTCGGAACTCAAAACCGAGGCCAATGCGCTTCGGAACTCGGTTGCACACCGAAACCTTCGCCAAAAGATCGAATCGGAAGGGCCCGGTATCGAAGCCAAAGCCCCAGCCTCTGTACCAGGAGTTTCAAATGGCGTAATTCGCCAAATCCTTGGTGAATTGATCCACGGTGGCGATGATGTCCGAATGAATTTCCCTTCACCCCTTCTGCGTCATGGCGTTCTCTCCATGGAGTCGCTTGAGGTGGGACAGGAAGTTCGTGGGACCGTCCTAAATGTTGTGGATTTTGGCTGCTTTGTTGATGTGGGACTCAAAGACGGTGGGTTGGTTCACATAAGTGAAATGGCGAACAGGTTTGTAAGAAGCCCCCACGAACTGGTTCATGTTGGTGAGGTTGTCCGGGTATGGATTCGTGCCGTGGACAAGGAAAAGGGGCGCGTATCCCTTACCATGATCCGTCCGGGATCCGATAGGTCCCAGGCAGGGGGGGGACAAAGAGGCGGCCCGCAAAACCGCGGAAGGCGGCCAGGCGGTCCACGACCGGAAGGTGCAGGTGACCGCCCGGATCAAGGTGGACGACCGCCCCGACGGGACGGTGGTCGCCTTGAACAAGGCGGCCGCCCAAATGGCGAACGACAAGGTGGTGGTGATCGAGGCCCAGCCCGTGGACGCGGCCCGGGCGGTCCCCAGGGACGCGATCCTCGGGGCCCGGCAAAATCCCTGCCCAGGGGCTTGGCGGATTTACCACCACGAGGAACTTCGCTCAAACAACAAATGGGCAAGGGCAAACCCAAACCCAAGGATCCGGCATCAGATCAGGGCTCCTCACCAACAGGGGCACCCGAGGCAGACAAGGCGAATCTCAATCAACAGGCCTCCAAACCCAAGCGTGAACCACAAAAGCCCCAAGCAGTAAACCCTGAAGCAATAAAGACGGGAAGCAATTTGGGTACTTTCGCCGAACTCGCAGCGTTTTGGAATGTCGCCAAAACCGACGGGGAC
This sequence comes from uncultured Singulisphaera sp., assembly GCA_963923115.1. Classification (GTDB taxonomy): domain Bacteria; phylum Planctomycetota; class Planctomycetia; order Gemmatales; family Gemmataceae; genus SYLG01. The sequence goes on along the minus strand of CAWUOD010000057.1, from coordinate 7,802 downwards.
AAGGAGCCAAACCAACCCAAATCGGAAAGCTAAACACTGTGACTAATCCGGTTGGACTGTATTTGCTTCGGTTCAACAAAATGGGCGGTTTGGCAGATGGATTCTTTGCGGTAATAGCCTAAACTTCTAAAGAAGGCCATCCGGGTGGAAGCCCGGTTGGCCTATTTCTATTTTGAACTGAATTCATGGGAATTCGCCACATGGCTCAAGCCCCACAAAATCCGGGCACTCCACCACCAACCAAGCCCTCCAGGAAGAAGGCGCCTAAAACCGGCTCCCCAGCTTCGGGAGGTGGAAACTGGGGTTGGCTGATTCTTATCGCCATGGTACTTGGGTTGCTTTTGATCTCAAGCCAATATTCCGCCTCCAATCCGGTTCACTACGGGACTTTTGTTCGGCTCCTTTTTCACCCAAAAGACAGCCAGGCTATCAAAAAAATCATTTTTGTTGGCGTGGACCGGATCCGGGTGGATTTGGCTGATGGACCTCTTGAAGATTCCGAACTTAACAAGCAACTGGGGAAGAAAAATTCTTTCCTGGTCACCCGCGCAAGGATTGATGACAACAAAACGACAGAGCAGTTGAATAAGCTTGTCCAGTCGGGAAAAGTCGATTGGGAACAACAAGAGGACCCATATGCCGGTTTGGGCACCTTGTTGATGTTTTTCCTTCCTATCCTGCTTTTTCTTGGTTTCTTTTTCCTGGTCCTTCCACGCTTCAAGGACCCAATGGGTGGTGGGTTCCTTTCGAATTACATTAAAAGCCCTGCGAAAAAATACGAAAAAAACAAAACAAGGATCACCTTTGATGATGTTGCGGGTGCGGAAAACGCCAAAACCGAACTTTGCGAAATCGTGGAATTCCTTAAATCTCCGGAAAAATTTCAGGCTCTTGGGGCGATGATCCCAAAGGGTGTGCTCCTTGTGGGCCCTCCGGGAACAGGCAAAACCCTTTTGGCCAAAGCGGTTGCCGGGGAAGCCGGCGTTCCGTTCTTTAGCATCAGTGGATCTGAATTTATTCAAATGTTTGTGGGTGTTGGCGCCAGCCGGGTCCGCGACATGTTCAAAACCGCCAAAGAATCAGCTCCATGTATCCTCTTCATTGATGAAATAGACGCCGTGGGACGGATGAGGGGTGCGGGACTTGGGGGCGGTTCCGATGAGCGTGAGCAGACACTCAATCAAATCCTGAGCGAAATGGATGGATTCCAACCGTCCGAAACCGTCATCGTTATGGCAGCCACCAACCGTCCGGATGTTCTGGATTCGGCCCTTTTAAGACCAGGACGATTTGATCGACATGTGACGGTGGACCGACCAACGGTAAAAGGTCGGACGGAAATATTGAAAGTTCACACCCGCAAAAAACCTTTGGCTGATGATGTGAATCTTGAAGCCCTTGCAAGGCGGCTGATTGGAATGACCGGAGCGGATTTGAAGAACCTCGCAAACGAAGCGGCCATCGTTGCAACAAGGCAAAGCAAAACGAAAATCGACAGGTCGGATTTTGAAATCGCAATAGATAGGGTCCTTATCGGACCAAAACGGGAAGAAATTCTGACCAGCGAAGACAAGCGCCGAACGGCTTATCATGAAGCGGGCCATGCCCTGGTGAATTGGCTAATGCCCGAATCGGAACGCCCCCAAAAAATTTCAATTGTCCCCAGAGGACGAAGTTTGGGTGTAACCTGGACGGCCCCGGATGAGGATAAACACCATCATGGGGAAGACTATTACAAACGCTATCTGGTCCGCGTTTTGGGGGGCAGGGCGGCCGATCGGCTGATATATGGCCAACCGTATTCGGGAGCCCAGCAAGACCTTAAACAAGGTACACAGGTCGCAAGGCAAATGGTGGCAAACTGGGGAATGAGTTCCCGCATCGGCCCAATGGCCTTCCGGATGGGGGAGGAACATGTTTTCCTCGGGCGCGAAATTTCCGAGGCTAGGGACTTCTCTGACGGAATGGCCAACCTTATCGATGAGGAGATCCAACGCATCCTGCGTGAGGCGGATGACAAGGCTTTGGATTTGCTTCGGGACAACCTTAAATATCTTGAAGCGATGGTTGAAGAGTTACTTGTGAAAGAAGAACTTTCAGGCGATGAAATGGAAACCTTGCTCTTTAATGCTGGCCTGCCATCTGCCAAACCTCCTGCCAACCCGGAGACAATAGCCTCCGAAGGCGAACCTGACAATGCAGAGTCGGGCAAGGGGACTGAGACCCTCGAATCCGGCGAGCCAAAGTAAGATTTTCAGGACGCTAATCAACAAGATCCCTGAACCAAACCTTCAAAGGGGCCCCCAATTTGGGAGCCCCTTTTTTATTACCCCTACAACCCTCACTCTTACCCCAAAACCCTCAGAATCTTTTGAGGAAAATGTTTGCAGGTGGGAGGCAAATGATTTCTACTGGTTCCTGAGAATGATTTAATGTTGAAATCCCCAGGATGGCTGGATTTCCAAATCATCAGGATGATGACTTGGGAGTTTTGCAATGAACGCTAAAAGAATTGTTTTGCTTGTTGGTATCACCGCCATCGCGGGTTCCCTGACGGGTTGCCAAAATGGTGGCCTGTTCCGTCGCAATCAACACACCAACACCCAACAACCACAGCAACACCCTCAGGCAATGTGTCCTCCGGGGACAATGCCGGCTTGCATGCCGATCCAGTCGGCTCCGGTATGCCCCCCGGTTTGCTCGACTCCTTGCCCCTAATTTTGATCCGAAGATAAATAGCCGGATGGCGCCAGGATGGCGCCTGTCGCTACAACCGATACTTTCAATCCGGCTTTGTTTCGATTTTGAAAAATTTACCTAAAGCCGCCGCTTCAAATCAAATTCATGCTCCATGCTTGATTGGATACGATTCCAAATCGATCCATTCATGGGAGGCAGGATAATGAAACGGATAATGCTGCTCGGGTTTTCGCTTATTGTCCTTTTGGCATTGGAAGGCTGCGCATGCAGGCGCCAGGCTCGCCTGATGTGCAAATATGGAATTACCCCAGTAAGTTCCGGTTGCTGCACCCAAAAGGTGATTGTAACCCAGCCTTGCGAAACGACTGTATGCGACCCATGCAGCAGGCAATAGGCTAAACGATCGAAATAAGCCCCAGTACCTCCAACCGAAACAACCAATTTTTTGGAGGAATTCAAAAAGTTGGCCAAGGGCAATTCCCTTAAGAAGCCAAAGACTTGGGCTCAATAACAAGCAGGCGAGGGCAAAACACTCGCCTGAATCAACTTCAACAGATCAATTTGCCAAATTATTTGATCCGGAATAGCCTTTATCAAGGCACAGCAATCTCATCCCGGCTATTGATCGGATTGAACATCCTCAACCCAGTCATCTTCCATTTGCCTTCATCCTTTTCCATGGACGCCCGAATTCTGGCGAGATAGGGCCGCCCGGTTTGATCTTCAGCTTTGAACATGAATTCCAGTTCATGGGGGGCCGTATCCTTCGTTATTTGGAAATCCCAAACCGCCACCCTCAGGTTTGCCAGGCGCCCATTCCAACGCTTGATATATTCCACCAAATCCTTCGCGCTGCCAATGGTGGGGTGGCGAAAGCGGGGTGAAACTCCTTCAAAAATTTGGTTAAAATCGCCCTTCATGCCGTTATCGGCCATTCTTTTTATCACTCCCGCCATTTGTTCTCGTGGTGTATCAAGGTATTTTGAAAGTCCAAATTCGATCAAAAACAAAACAACTGTGACTGATACCCCCCACCAGGGTTCTTTTCCTTTTGCCTTGGCAATCAAGCCTATGAGGAATCCGACACAAATTGAGATTGCGTAAACAAACCAGTGTCCTTCGGCCACCGCAATATACACACTAAACTCCCTTGGGTTGATTGTGTTTTGATTCCCATTTCATGTTGGATTTCGCGCTCCCCCCTTGAACATCCTATCCAAACAAGCCTAACTTTAGTTATGATGGTTGAGGTCTGCTTTTCACCTATAACAAGCATATGCGAGCCGGTTCCCCTTCCCAATTTAAGCGAAACTTTATGGACGCGAAACTTTGAATACATGGATAATTTTGGTTGCTTTTTGTTTCGGCAAATTCGCGCAACCGGCTCAGGACTCCAATGAAGATGTGGCGGCGTTTGCCATTCTTAAAACCCGTTGCTTCTCCTGTCATGGTTCACAAAAACAAAAGAATGGTTTGCGTCTGGATAAAAGGGAAAATGCTATTTCAGGTGGTGATTCAGGCACCGCAATCAACCTCGCAAACCCGGGGTCAAGCCTGATTCTCAATCGGGTTCAATCCAAAGGGCCCGATCGGATGCCACCCAATGGGGATGGCCTTTCAAGTAATGAAATTCAGGTGTTAAAAAACTGGATAGCAAAAGGAGCCCAATGGCAGCCTGATACCAATTTCATTCAAAAAAAAGAATCCGATCCGAAAGATCATTGGGCATGGCAGCCCTTAAAAAAAATTCGTGCATTATCCATTACAGAGGCAACAAAAACCGTTGATAATTTATGGCAAAATCAACTCGAAAAAAAAGCCATAAAACCATCGAATGAAGCGGACAGAAAAACCTTGATCCGCCGTTTGGCGTTTGACCTTCACGGACTTCCACCCGACCAGGTTGATATTGAGGCGTTTATTCATGACAAAAACCCGTCGGCCTGGGCCAACCTTGTGGATAAATATCTATCCAGCCCGCGCTATGGGGAACGATGGTCCAGGCACTGGCTTGACATAATCCATTACGCCGACACCCATGGGTTCGAGCGCGATCAAAAACGGGAAAACGCCTGGCGTTACAGGGATTGGGTAATTCAGTCATTTAACAAGGACATGCCATACGATCAATTCCTGAAAGACCAAATAGCGGGAGATGTAATTCGGCCAAATGATCCTGAAGCGATCGTCGCGACAGGTTTTTTGGCAGCCGGGCCATGGGATTTTGTTGGGCAGGCCGAAACACCAAGCCCCGTCATTAAGCGTCTGGCCCGGGCGGACGACCTGGATGACATTGTCACACAAGTAATGACAGCAACTTGCGCGATGACTGTAAATTGTGCCCGCTGTCACGACCACAAATTGGACCCGATTTCCCAGGAAGAATACTACTCACTTTGGTCCGTTTTTTCCGGGGTCAAAAGGGGTGACAGACATATAGACACAGGCGAGTTGGAATCATTGGCCTCCGACCGATCCAGAACCCTTGCGGACCTTGCATCCACAAAATACCAGTTGTCACAACTGGAGTTCAATGGTCTTGATTTGGCGGATATTGTGGGTGGGGGCAACGGGACCGGAACCGGAACCAAAGGACAAGGATTGAATATTACCAGCGGAAAAACACAAAAAGAAAAAATCGACCGCATAATTGCCGGCCAGGAAAACCGCCCGATTCCGCTTTCGGGACCTTTTTTGAAATCCCTTGTCATTCCAAGTGGGGGCCAAACTGCCGGAGTTCCACTCACCCCTGATGGGCTTTTCGCGCAAGGCATTCCCAAAACATCAGGCGAAGGATGGGATGCTGTCAGAAATGGACCAGTGAATGCACAAAAAGCCACCAACATAGGACCTGTCGATTTCGGAACCTCCGGACACTCACTCCTGGGCCTCCATGCCAATGCCGCCATAACATTCGATCTTGACGGATTCAGAAAATCCGTGTCCAAGGAACTGAAATTCACTTCCGAGGTGGGTTATGGCGGGCGTCCGGAAGGCAAAGCCTCGGCGGATGTACTTGTACTGATCGATGGCCAAACAGTTTTTCTTTTCGAGAATATTTCCCAACAAACAGGCAGAATTTCCATCAACATACCGATTTTACAGACTGCAAAATATCTTACCCTTATGGCAACCGAAGGATCTGATGGCAACATTGGTTTTGACCAGGTTTTTTTTGGCGACCCAAGGATTGTGCCCTTTAACCCACCAAAAAAATCAGACAATGAACTCGCCCAAATCCGCAAATTAAAAGCCAGGATCGAATCAATTGAATCAAGCCTTAACTCCACAAACAAACCCAAACAGGTTTATGGAATAGTGCCCACCCAGCCGGAAGCCATCCGGATTCTTCGCCGGGGAAATCCGGAACAACCCGCGGCCCATGTAACCCCAGCCACATTGAAACTGGTTCGAAATCTGAACCCCAACCTGGGAAAAGCCGACACTCCCGAGGGACAAAGAAGGTTGGCGCTGGCACTTTGGATCACCAATTCTGATAATCCCCTTACCTCCCGGGTTATGGTTAACAGGATTTGGCAGCACCATTTCGGAGTTGGTCTGGTTGAAACGCCAAGTGATTTTGGATTGGGTGGCGGCAAACCCTCCAATCCGGAGCTTTTGGATTGGCTTGCCAGCGAATTTGTGGCGTCGGGGTTTTCCGCAAAACGGATTCATCGGATCATATTGAATTCACAGGCTTATAAACAAGCATCACATACCCAAAATCCTCAGGCTGCCTTCAGGGATTCCTCGAACATTTATCTTTGGCGCCAAAATCCAAGGAGGCTCGATGGGGAGTCCATTCGCGATTCGATCCTTGCGGTCAGTGGCACCCTGAATTCCAAAATGTACGGTCCAGGCTATCAGGATTTTGAATACAAAGAGGAATATGCTCCCGTTTATCGCTATGTTTATCGGGAGGATCCGGAAAAATTTCGAAGAAGCATTTACCGTTTTGTGGTGAGAACAACACCCGAGCCATTATTGACAACCCTTGATTGCCCCAATCCGGCCAATCTTTCCCCAACACGAAATATAACCACCACGGCAAATCAGGCCCTCGCGCTTTTGAATGGTGATTTTGTCAGTGCCCAATCCCTCCACTTTGCGAAACGCCTCGAAAAACTCCATCCTGATTCCATCGACGGGCAGATTCGTGGTGGATTCCTGCTTGCATTCGGCAGGATTCCTGGCAAGAGGGAAGAGAGCGCGTCCAGGTTTTTGATTGAAAAAGCAGGGCTCGATGCTTTCTGCCGAATGCTGATAAATTCAAATGAGTTTATTTATGTTGACTAATTATTATCACATACCGTTTGCTAATCCCAGCAGAAGGACTTTCCTTTCGCGTTCCGGATCGGGACTCGGGATCACCGCGCTCTCCTGGCTCCTTCATCAGGATGGCCGTCTTGGGGCTGATACGAAAGCCCAAACCACGGACACGCCATTGACAGCAAAAAGCCCTCATCATCCCGCAAAAGCCAATGCTGTAATCGAGATTTTTTGCCCGGGTGGGATGAGTCATGTTGACACATTCGATTACAAACCCGGACTGGAAAAATCCCATGGTAAATCTTTTGATTCGGAATTGGCAAAACAAACTTTCGCCGGAGTTGGCGGAACCTTCGCAAAAAGTTTTTGGAAATTCAACCAACATGGCCAAAGTGGCAAAGCAATAAGCGAGCTTTTTCCCCGACTGGCGACCGTTGTCGATGATATCGCATTCCTGCCCTCCATGCGGAACAAATCGGCACTTCACGGCCCGGCAATGTTTATGATGAATAGCGGATTTATCCTTCCCGGTTTTCCCACCATGGGTGCATGGGTCACCTACGGTTTGGGTAGCGAATCGGCAAATCTCCCTGCTTTTGTTGTGCTACCCGATGTACGGGGACTTCCACCCGGCGGTGTCCTCAATTGGGGTTCGGGTTTTTTGCCCGCGGTGCACCAGGGAACTGTTTTTGATCCGACCCCGGGGCGCCCACCAATCTCCAACCTTTTTCCTGCCAAACCCTCCGGCAAATCCAAAGAGGAAATCGCCTCGGACTTCCTAAAGGTACTTCTGTCTCTTATACACATCTCCGAGCCCACGAGACCAGAGAGGA
>CAWUOD010000056.1:0-10671 GCA_963923115.1 uncultured Singulisphaera sp. | reverse complement strand
TCGGCTGGAACGATGGAAGGATGTCCGGATTGGAAAATGCAGTCGTCGCGGAGCAATCGTCGCGGAAATGGACCGAATACCCGAAACACCAGCCAAATAGCCGGCCAGTCTGGTCCGATCGCCAAAGGGTATCCGCTGGTGGGACTCCTGTTTCGCACAATGGGGGCGGGTAAAAATATCCTTCAAGGATACATGAGCCGGAGATTCCACAGCGGGAATTTCATGGCTTGGCTGCACCGGTTTTGTCGAGGGTTTGCAGGCAGCTTTATCCACTCGATCCAGCAAATACTGTTATTCAATGGTCATAACACGCCCTAGAATGATTTGTGATGCCCCAAAGAGTCAATCATGACCAAACCAACGAAATCCCTGGGCGGAATCATCCACGCCTACCAGCGCTTCGATCCGGTGAATTTCCCACCGCCGACGCAGCCTCCCCCCGACATGGTCTCCCCCGCTTTTGAGCACATGCTCCAATATGGAAACACACGGGACCTTACCGAGGAGGAGTTGGCCCGGGCGGTTCGCCTGGACCCTTCCCAAATCAAAGGCCTGGGGCCGAGCATCGCATCACTAAAGGCGATTCTCGAAGCACAAAAAAAGAAAATCCTATCCACCTATGAGGCGGACACGGTTCAAAAAGATGTCCAGGCGCAAGTCCGCAAGCGAACCTCGCAAGTCCACCCTCCGGGTAAATTTGCCAAGGATTTTCATCGCGCCGCCAAGGAGGAGGACATCGAGGCCCTTGAGCGACTCTGGTACAAATCGTCGGATGGTCGTGACGAAAAGCGTGACGATTTCGCCCTGGATCTTTTGCGCCTGATTGAATCGATAGGCGAGCGCTATCAAATCGAGGACCTGGCCAGGAAATACACATTCACGGGAGATGTGCCGCTGGACATTCCCGGCGCCATAGAAGTCAAGGAAACCCTCGAGACCATCGATCGTCTGCTCAAGCAGCTTGAGGAGGCGGAAAAAACCGCCCAGATAGGTGTGATTGATATGGATGCGCTGGCGCGGTTTACCGAGCCCGAAGACATCGAAAGCCTGGGGGAGATTGAAAAACAGATACAGGATCTGGTAAAAAAATTGGCCGAGGAGCAGGGACTGGTTGAGGCGGCAAAAGGCGGTTTCGATCTCACCCCCAAAGCGCATCGTCTTTTTCAATCCAAATTGTTGTCAAAAATTTTCGCGGATCTCTCACCTTCGAAAACGGGGCGCCACGAAATCGACCTCGAAGGTGATGGCGCGGTCGAGCTGCCCACCACGCGCCCCTACGAGTTTGGCGATTCTGTCAGCCAGATGGATATGCCCCAGAGTTTCGTCAACGCCCTTGTTCGCACGGGAAACGCGCGCGAAAGCGGGCCGATTCGCCTGGAAACGCGGGACATGGTGATCCACGCCACCCGCAACAAACCCAAATGTGCCACCGCCGTGCTCCTCGATATGTCGGGTTCGATGCGTTACGATGGCATGTACATGAATGTCAAGCGGATGGGCATGGCCCTTGAGGGACTGATTCGAAGCGAATACCCGGGGGATTTTCTCCAGTTTATCGAGATGTACACCGTCGCCAGGGCCCGCCCCTCGGGTGACCTTGCCTCTCTAATGCCCAAGCCCGTGACGATCTATGATCCCGTCGTGCGGCTCAAGGCGGACATGTCCAAACCCAACATCACCGAGGAGGATTTGCCTCCGCACTTCACCAATATTCAGCATGCCCTCCAATTGGCCCGACGCTTTCTCGCGAGCCAGGACACCCCGAACCGGCAAATCCTGGTGATCACCGATGGCCTCCCAACAGCGCATTTTGAGGGAAAAGATCTTTTTATGCTCTATCCTCCCGATCCGAGGACGGAAAACGCCACGCTTCGAGAGGCGAAACTTTGCGCCAGGGAAGGTATCGTTGTCAACCTGTTCCTTTTGTCCACCTGGAACCAAACCGAGGATGATGTCCGCTTTGCGTATCGTCTTGCCGAATCGACCAAGGGGCGGGTCTTTTTCACGGCGGGAAGGGAACTGGACAGGTTTGTGGTCTGGGACTATCTCGCGAGAAAGCGCTCGATCGTTTCGTGAGCTTGCTTTCCCGGGTTGGGCTTGCGGGTTCTATCCTAAGCTTCAATTTGTATCGACAAAGGAGAAAAAGGTTCCATGGGCATTCGAAAAGTTGGGATCGTTTTGGCGTTGTTTTTTTTGGCGGGATTTGGCGCGAAGGGAGAGGAAAAGCCCCTTCCATGGAAGGTTTTCATTCTCGCCGGGCAATCCAATATGGAGGGACAAGCGGTCCACGATCTTGAAGGGAAAGACTATAACGGCGCGCGAGGCACGCTGAAGTTTCTGCTTCGTGATCGTCTCCTTGCTCCGAAACTCAGGCACCTGGTTGACGAAACGGGGGGCCTGGCCAAGCGGGAAGATGTTTGGGTTCGTTATCAACCCGAAAACGCGCCGCTTCGCAAGGGGCCCCTGGGGCCAGGTTACACCCCGTATGGGGACACGCATCATTTTGGGCCCGAGCTCGAGTTTGGTCATGTCATCGGGGATGCATTGCCCAATCCTGTTCTTTTGATCAAGACCGCGTGGGGTGGCAAAAGTCTGTACAAGGATTTTCGTCCCCCGAGCTCGGGTGGGCAAGTCGGCAAGTATTACACAATGATGATCGAGCAAGTGCGCGAAAGCCTGGCGAACCTGTCCAAAGACTTTCCGGCCTACAAGGGCCAGGGGTATGAGCTCGCCGGTTTTGTTTGGTATCATGGCTGGAACGATGGGGTTGATCCCAAAAACGCGGTGCCCCAATACGAGGAGAACCTGGCTCATTTGATCAATGATGTGCGCAAGGATTTGGGCGTCCCCAAATTGCCCGTCGTGGTGGGGGAGATCACCGGGCCCTGGGTTGATGCACCCGGGGAATGGAACGCCCTTCGCAAGGCACAAAAAGCGGCGGCAAACAGGCCGGAATTCCAAAATACGGTTCAATTTGTCGAGACAAGGAACTTTGTTCGCAAACCGGAGGATTCCCCCAATCCCGGGCATGGGCATCACGAATTTGGCAACGCTGAAACCTATTTCCTTGTGGGGGAAGCGCTGGGCAAGGGAATGCTTCAGATGATTTCGGCCAAAACCCAAAACAGGCCAAATCGCAGGGAGAGGCCAAATGACAGGCAATCTTCGCTCCCCACCAGGCGGACAATCAAAAAAATTCAGGGATGGACGGTGCGGGTGGATGACCGGCTTTTTGAGGAGCCCAACAAACAATTGGGTGAACGGTGCCTTGTTTTTTTGGAAAACAAACTATCTGATATTTGTGTTGTTGTTCCATCGGAAAAGTTGATAAAGCTCAAAGCGGTCACCATTGTGATGGATCTCGACCATGGGAAACTTGGATCGATGCAATATCACCCCGGAAAGCAATGGCTGATAGACAATGGGTACGCGGCCGACCTTGTCAAGTGTGTCCATATACCCCGCGCGGCCGACTTGCCCACCAGGCGCAATATCAATGAACAGCCCTGGGTCATCCTTCATGAACTGGCACACGCCTATCATGATCAGGTGTTGGGTTTTGATCATCCCCGTGTGCGTGAAGCCCAGGAGCGATTCAAAAAGAGTGGCCATGGGGACAAGACACTCCTTTTTGATGGATCCCGAGTCAAACACTATGGACTCACCAATCCGATGGAATTCTTCGCCGAGATGACGGAGGCCTATTTTGGGGTAAACGATTTCTTTCCGTTCAACAAAGCAGAGCTTCGCGAAAATGAACCGGAAATCCACACCCTTATGGCCGACATCTGGGAAGGTCCGCAGGCACCAAAAAAGGTGATGCCCAAATAGAATGGGATTGGGTGGTTATTTTCCCAGCGCATGGATGGTGTTGTGGATGGTTCCGCCTACAGGGGCGCCATCGGCCGCTTTGACGGCGAACTTGATCTCCATGCACCAGGTTGGTTTCATCCCCTCGATTTCCACAAGGACCTGGGTTCCATCCGGTGAAACCTTTACTCCCGTGATGTTGGAAGGTTTTTCATCGTAGTGTTTGGATCCGTATTGCTGGCTCCGCTTGAGACCCCATGTTTTGACGGCATAATTTGCCGTTTTGGAGGCGGATTCACGGTCGAGCGGCCCGCTAAAAGTCAGACGCATGCCAGTTTCAAGAGCCTCGAGCTTTATGGGGACCTGGACGGGTTTGCCTGTGTAGCGGAGCCTGTAGAAACCGCCTGGCTGTGTCTGGTTTCCCGCCCAGGCAAACATGCCGCAACAATAGAGTTGTCCATCGGTGGGGTGAAATCGTCCACGCATAAGTCCGGTCGGGAATTGGGGCAAAGGCAATGGGCTCATCCCCCCCTGCCAAACCCCGCCGACTTTTTCCTCGGTGACGACATAGATTTTTCCATATCCGTAGGAGAAATTGAGGAGCGAGCCCTTTAGCGGTCCCCATTTGTCGCTTGTGACCCAAAGGAGCTCCGAGGGTGAGCGGTCAAATTCGTTTGTGATCCAGCAGAGGGGCTTGGTCATCGCGTCGTCAGAGGGATCGGTCACATCGGTGTAGCCCCAGAAGTTGCCATTGAACGATCCTTTTTCCACTCGGTTGATCCGGTTTTTGGGTAGCCAGAATCCCTCCTGGTCGGTGACATAAAAGGTTCCATCGGGATTCAGGCACACGCCGTTGGCCGCGCGAAAACCGTTGGCAAGAATCTCCGTTTTGGATCCATCCTTGCTGACCTTGAGCAGGGTTCCATGATGGGGCACGAGAGCCTTCAGGGCGTGGCGGGCCGATTTGGCGTAATAGAAGTTTCCCGTCTCATCGGTTTGCAGACCCATCGCGAATTCGTGGAAATGGTCCGTCACCTGATGGTCGTTGTTGAAGCATTCATAAAAGTCGGTTTCGTTATCGCCGTTGAGGTCCCTGAGGATCACGATTTGGTCGCGACAGGATACATGGATCTTGTTGTCTACAATTTTGAGACCCAAAGGCTGGAAAAGCCCCGACGCGATTCGTTGCCAGGTCAGCTTTTCACCCGTGGCCAATCCGCCGACAAGCCAAACATCCCCATCCCAGGAGCAAACAGCGCCATAATCGCCATTTTTTACAGGCGTTCCATCGGGGATCCTGGAACCATCGGGATAAAAATCGAAACCGGTAAGGCGCATCTGGGCGTTCCATGGATTGGTCGCCGGGTGTGTCAGAACATCTATGGCAAAGGGCCCGGAATCCGATCCACGGGTGGGAGTGGTCGCGAGTTTTTCCGGCCATCTTGCGGGCCCTCCCCTTGTGAATGGTTGGAGACTGGGGGCGGGAGTGGTGGTTGCCGCATAGTCGTCCAGGGTTTTCCGCGCCTCATTGGGGTTGGGTTCATCAAGTTGGAGCACCTTGAGGTTGAGGGGAGTGGATTTTGCCCCGATTCTCAGGACATGGTCGCCATTTTTTTGCTCCAGAGTTGGCCCTTTGCCGACAAAAGCCACCGTTTTGTCCAAAGGCGCCACCCGCAAGAGCAAATCCCTGGAGGATTTTCCAATATTGAGGATCCGGGATGTAATGATTTCTCCGGGTTTCCCGTTTTTGCCCGACGACATTTCAAAAGCTGGCATCTCCAGTATGTCGGCATCGCCGACAGAATACGAGATGATCGTTTGATTCGCGAAGTGGTAAAGGCCCTTGTATTTGGTCCATTCCCGGGGCAGTGGGCCATAGGGTTTGCCGTCGCGACCTTTTGGGCGCGGATCCTCGAAACCCTGGGTTTGGGGATTGGCCCAGCCTGGTCCGACATTGTTGGCAAAATGGACCTTCCCCACGACACGGGGGTGGATCTGATGCTCTCCGTTAAAATTGATACCACGGAAGTCGATGAACTTGTCACCCTCCCAAGCCGCGGCGACACGCATCGTGTCCTCGTCATAGAGCATCCATTGGCGACCACGGGAAATGCCGCCCGGGCCGTTGTCCAAACGCACGGATATGCCCTTGAAGGCAAAGTTTCCCTTGTTGCCAACTTCCAGCGTCGCCATCAGGCTCGGCCCGTAATTCATGCTGACCCATGGCTCAATGTTCGATGGGTTGGGACCGGGATTTTTTCCTTTGGGGAGACTGGCAAGGTATTCCGGGTTGATCGGAACATAAAAAGATGGGTTATGCGGCTTTAGGAATGTCTCGCGTATGTAGTGGATCACATCGTACTTTTGCCTCGGGACCATCCAGGATTGCGGCGTCATCATCCCGTAGCCGTGGGTGAGCGTGCGATACATTCCCAGGGGATCATGGCCGCTTTTGAATTTTCCCTGGCCGAAGCGGAGTGAGCTGGGAATGGATCCGGGTTGCTCCAGGGTTCCGTGACAATTGGCGCAGACTCTGGTGTATATATCCCTTCCCCTTTCAAAGCTCTTCTGGTCGAGTTGCGACAGGAGGCCGGCGTGGTCGAGATCGTTCTCGTAGGCGGGGATGGGCGGGGGCGCGAACAACGATGCCGCCGGGCGAATCAGCCTTGCGAACTCTGGTCCTTTTTCCTGGATTTCGATCAGGAAGCGCACCAGATCCAGAAATTCTTTTTTCCCGGAGAGGATGTTGGCCAAGCCTTCCGGCATAAGCGATGCTTTCTTGGTTTCACGCTCTTCGATTTCCGATTTGGCGATGGTGATTCTTTGGCCATCCTGTCCGGCATCTTTCAGGATCACGGCTTGCGGTGTTTCCCGATCGAGCAGCCCGGTTACGATTTTCCCCTGTTTGGTGGTGATGGTCAGTGTTTCATACCCTTTTTTTATCTGGCGGGATGGGAAAAGGAGCGATTCGACAATGTGTTCGCCTCGCTTGACGGGGTCGGACTCCATGGAGGGACCGGCCAGGTCGGGGCCGAGCCGGGAAACATCTTCGCCTGCCCCATGGCAACGCGAACAAGCCATCTCCGGGCGATAAAAAAGAAGGGCTCCGCGGGCTGCATCGCCTGAGACTCGTGCCTCGCTGGCCAGTTGGGCGCCGGATTCCTTTGCCAACAGATCAACCAGGTGCTGGGGCTGCGGCTGGGCCCAAATGGCGCTCAAATGCGAAAACAGAAGCAAAAGAGCCAGAAAAGAGGCGTTGGATCGTGAAACGGGAACCATGCCGTTGCATGTGGCAATCAGTTGCTTCATGATGAAAATCCTGTCGGGGCCTTGCTATAACAGGGATCAATCCTTCCACGAATGCGTCCAATCCATCTGCCAATTCAGGCTGGAGCGAATGAAAAGTGCTCCCGGAAATTCATGGAAACACTTTTCAAGGTTAACCTATTGGGCATCTTAGGAAGAGAACCATTTGGGAACCGCCGTGAGAGACGGGATCCGGAAGCAGATTGCCGGTAGGATAATCCGTGGAGGAACAAATTCGGGGTGGCAACATCCGTGAAATGACCCCAAGCCCCCAACTGGAGCGTGAGCATGTCCTTTTCCCGCCTCTCCCCTCTTCAGGTCAATGAATTCCGGATGCTTGGTTACACCCTGGTACGGGGAATGTTTCAGCCTGACGAAATCGAGCTTCTCAAAAAAAGCGCCAAGGAAGACAACGACCTCGACAAACGCTCTTTTGGGCGGGCGGATGGCGAAGGTGGAAAGGTCCGGCTTTCCCTTTGGAACCACCCTGGCGAAGGGATTTACGGGATGTTCGCCCGGTGTGAACGGGTGGTCCGGTCGATGGAACTGGTTTTGGAGGGCGAGGTCTATCACTACCACTCCAAGATGATTATGAAGGACGCCAGAGTTGGAGGAGCATGGGCATGGCACCAGGATTATGGCTATTGGTACCAGAACGGTTGCCTTTATCCCCACATGGCCAGTCTTTTTATCGCTGTTGATCCCTCCACCCGGGAGAACGGTTGCCTCCAGGTGATTCCCGGCTCGCATGAATGCGGCCGGATCGACCATGTCCTGACCGGAGACCAGGCAGGCGCCGACATGGAACGGGTCACGGAATTGCTTGGGCGCTTGCCTTTGGAATTCGTTGAGATGCAGCCGGGCGATGGCCTCTTTTTTCATGGGAATCTTCTGCACAGATCGGATCAGAATCGTTCGGAACATCCCCGTTGGTCGATGATCTGTTGCTACAACGCGGCACGAAACAACCCCTACAAGGAATCGCATCATCCCCGCTACACACCGCTTTCGGTTGTGCCCGATTCCCGGATTCGCGAGGTTGGCGTCAAACGATTCGCCGATGATTCCGGTTGGGTCGGTTGGCTCGACGATAAGGAAGACCAAAGCTCCCGGTCCCTTTCCAAAGGATGATTTTTCCCGTTTGAAATGGAGGCGGAAAATTCACGATGAACCTGATTGCTTTGCTATTAAGCGGATTGCTTTTTTGTCAGAACCCCACCCACGGGCTCCATGCCCACAATGATTATCATCACAAACGCCCGCTTTTGGATGCCCTGGAACAGGGTTTTGACAGCGTTGAAGCGGATGTGTTTTTGCGTGATGGGAAACTTTTGGTGGGGCACTTCGCATTCGAACTCAAGCCCGAACGGACCCTGGATTCGCTTTATCTGGCTCCCCTGGCAAAACTCCACAGGGAGGGCAAGCTAAAGCCCATGTGGCTGATGATCGACATCAAAACCAATGATGGTGTTGCCGCGGCCAAATCGATCGAAGCGGAATTGGTTCGATATCCCGAGCTTTTTCAGCGCGTTGGGGAGCCTGGCACCAAACCGGTGAAAGTTTTGTTATCGGGGAATTCTCCCCGCGATTGGGTGCTCGGCCAGGAAAAATCCCTCCTGCGAATCGATGGACGGGAGCCCGACCTGGGGGTTACCGGAAAAACGGAGGGTATTCCCTGGGTGAGTGAACCCTGGACCAAACATTTTGCCTGGAAAGGGAAAGGCGCGATGCCTGAAGATCAAAAAACAAAGTTGGTGGGGATGGCGAAGAAAGCCGCTTCGGCGGGACAACAGCTTCGTTTTTGGGGGGCGCCCGATGTGCCGGAATGTTGGAAAATCCAGCTTGAATGCGGTGTGCAACGGATCGGAACGGACAAACTCAAGCAATTGGCCGAGGCGGCAAAATAGCCCTCCCCGGCCTATCGGGAAATTTGGAAAAAAATTTCCCGGACAAAACCGGTGGTTATTTGACACCCAGTTCGCTCATCAATTCCCGGACCTTTTGCCCAATCAGGTCGCGAACGCCACGGAATTCCTCGGGGCTCATTTCGCGAGGGTCGGGAATTTTCCAGTCGATCCGTCTTTCCGCCAAGACAAGTGGGCACTCATCGCCACAACCCATGGTCACTGCCGCGGCGAAATGGGTTCCGTTGAATTGATCGAGGCCTTTGGAGGTGTGTGTCGTCAGATCGTAACCGAGCTCCCGCATTGCTTCGACCGCTTTGGGATTTACCCGGCCTGATGGACGGGAGCCTGAGCTGTGGGCTTCGATTTTGTCGCCTCCGTACATTTTGGCGAAGGCCTGGGCCATCTGGCTTCGGTTGGAATTTTCCACGCAAACAAAAATCACGCGGGGTTTGTCGCTCATTGGGATCTATCCTTCCTGAAATGGAAACTACGAGTGTGTTTTGGGGTTATGAGTAAAAACAAAAGGCGCGACGATCACGGCGAAAAGGGCCCCCGAGATCGGCCCGACAATATAGATCCAAAGTGAGGTCATGTCTCCGCTGACAACGGCTGGGGCAATGGATCGGACCGGGTTCATTGAAGCGCCGCAAATGGGGCCGGCAAACATCGCCTCCAGTCCAATCACCGCTCCGATTGCCGGACCAATCAGGTTCGCCGCTCCCGGCGCATTGACGCATCCAATGACGGAAATCATAAGGATGAAGGTCAGGATAAACTCCAAAACCAGGGATTGGTATTCGGTTCCGGCGGGGTGGGTTCCCCCCAGGGTGGGGTGATTGGGGAAAAGGGATTTGAGCACGATACTGGCCAAAAAAGCGCCCGACAATTGCGCGACTATGTAACCCAAAAGGGATCGTCCTTCCAGCTTGCCCCACGCCACCGCGGCGATACTCACCGCGGCGTTCATGTGGGCGCCCGAGACATGACCAAAGGTTTGGATCATGGCAAAGACGACCAGTCCAAAGGTGAGAGCGATTCCAGCGTGGGTTATTGCGCCTCCGGAGGTATCATTGATGATGATCGCGCCGGTGCCCGCAAAAATGAGGATAAAAGTGCTAAGGAATTCGGAAATAAGCCGATTCATCGTTTTTTCCTTTCGGCGCGGCAGGTCGAACGGGGTGGGTGGCCAGACGAATCCCCCGCATTTTCCATTAGGCAGATCGCTTTTTCAAGAAGGCTGCTGACACAAAGATCAATCAACCGGTAGTGGATATAAATCCCCTCGCGCCTTGAGGCGACCACGCCCAAATCGGTCAGGCGTGTGAGTTGATTCGAGAGCGCCTGGGGTTTAAGTCCCAACCGCCGGGCCAGATCCCCCGCGGCGATTTCCTTTTCCTGGCAAAGGAGATGGAGGATGCGCAGGCGGGAATCGCTGGCAAGCACCTTGAACACCGCGGCCATTCCCGTCGCCTGGGCAGCCGAAAGGAGTGGCTGAAGACCATCGGAGCAACCGGTTTTGCAAAGGTTTTTCGGGTGGATGACCATTTTATTACACTAGTTAGTGAAATGATGAAATCAAGTGGTCTTTTCGGCAAAAAACGGTTATTACCGTTTCGGGGAAAGACAGTTCATTCCTGGTGGATTCCTT
>CAWUOD010000055.1:0-10709 GCA_963923115.1 uncultured Singulisphaera sp. | reverse complement strand
TGTCCGAACCCGGCACGAGGCGGTTTCCATCGATTCCCAGCGGAAAACCGTCAAAATTCACAACCTGGATAAAAACACATTTGAAGACCTTTCGTATGACAAATTGATTCTGTCGCCGGGGGCGGCGCCCGTCCTTCCCCCCATCGAAGGGATTCATTTACCCGGGGTTCATACCCTTCGAAATCTCCAGGATACGGACAAGCTTTACGCTCTTGCCCGTTCCGGGATCAAACGGGCCGTGGTGGCAGGGGGTGGATTCATCGGTCTCGAAGTCGCCGAGAATTTTGCGCGGCTGGGTTTGGAAACCACAGTCATCCAGCGTGATCGCCAGGTCCTTGGGTTTTTGGATGCGGATTTGGCCAATATCGTTCACCGGGAAATTCGCAAAGCCGGGGTGAACCTGATTCTGGGGGATTCGATTACCGGGTTGGCGCAAAGCGATTTGCTTACCAGGTCGGCGCAGGGCGCCTTAATATCTGGGTTGGCGCAAGGCGCCTTAATATCTGGGTTGGCGCAAGGCGCCCAGGGGCAGCTGAATTTATCGCTGTCTTCGGGGAAAACCCTCGATGCGGAAATGGTCGTCTTTGGTATCGGTGTACATCCTGAAGTCGTTCTTGCCCAAACCGCCAATATCCAATTGGGGACCACCGGAGCCATTCTGGTGGATGAGCATATGCGCACCTCCGTGCCGGATATCTATGCGGTTGGGGATGCGATTGAGGTTCGCCATCTGGTATCCGGGGCGAAGGCTCACATTCCCCTTGCGGGCCCAGCGAACAGACAGGGACGGATTGCGGCGGATCATATATGTGGCATTGGCTCCCGGTTTGGGGGAGTGCTTGGGACGGCGATCCTTCGGGTTTTTGGCAAAACAGCCGCTTCCACAGGTTTGGGACTACGGGCGCTGGAAAAGGCGGGGATCCCCTTCGAAAGTGTAACGATCCATCCGGCCAATCACGCAGGCTATTTCCCCGGGGCCGAGGGTATGACCCTGAGGCTCTATTTTGATCCCGCCTCGGGAAAGATTCTTGGGGCGCAGGGTGTCGGTGGAGCAGGGGTCGACAAACGGATCGACATCCTTTCCATGGCGATTCGGGGGGGGATGACTGTCGATGACCTTGAGGCAGCGGAGCTTTGTTACGCGCCCCCTTATGGTTCCGCCAAGGATCCGGTGAACATGTTGGGTTTTGTCGGGGCTGGGCTCAGGTCGGGGACACAACCCCAAATCACCAACTTCCGTTTGGGCAAGAGTCCCGATACATCAGCCATTCAATTGGTGGATGTCCGGTCTCCTGGTGAACATGCCAACGGTCACATTCCCGGATCCGTTTCAATCCCCGTGGATGAGCTCCGGGAGAGATTGGCCGAGCTCGACCCGGCCAAACCGGTGGTGGCCTATTGTCAGGTGGGAATGCGGGGCAATGTGGCGGTCCGGATCCTTCTTCAGAAAGGTTTTCGGGTACAGAACCTTTCGGGGGGATACGCCAGTTGGGAGCAGCTCTTTGGCGGATAAAGAAAGTGCCCTTGGGTTACCAAGGCTTTGTGTCTTGCCTGTTTTAATGGTTTTGGGTGGGGAAGTCCCTCCAATAGAAGGTAAGAGGGCCAGCAGAGACCAATTTGAGCCCGTCAAGGTTGGGAGCCGTACCAAATCCCGCGCTTTCCAATCCTTTGTCAGCTGCCCTAAGCCTCGTGTTCATGCGTCTTTCCGGTTGACACGGTATTTCCAAAGGAGTATCCCCGGGTCTGAAGAATCTTGAGGCCCGTGGTCTGCCAAGGACGGAGGCGAACATGAACCGCTATCTTGCAAAGTTCGGACGGAGAGAGTTTTTGGCTTTGGCTTTTCCCTGTGCCTTGTCAGGCGCCTTGGTTTTGACTGGTTGCCAAACCACATCCCTTCCAAGACTGCAAAAGGAAGAAGAAACCGACAAAGAGCGCTATGGTGTGCGAACCGTAGGCGATTTCACCACCGTTGGGAATGCCCAACCAGTGCCGATCGGGGGTATTGGCTTGGTGGTTGGTCTGGAAGGCACCGGGGGCGAACCAGCCAACGACGCCAACCGAACCCTTTTGGAAGATGATCTTCGCAAGGAGGGGATCAAGAACCTGAAAGAGGTTCTTGGCTCCAACAACATTGCGATGGTGCTTGTTTCCGCGCAGGTTCCTCCGGGAGCCCGACGAGGCGACACCATTGATGTGGAGGTGCAAATGCCTCCCCGCAGCAAAGGCTCAAGCCTGAAGGGTGGCGTTCTTCGGTCTTGCAAGTTGTTCAACTACGACTTCGCCAAAAATCTTCTTCCCGATTACAACGGCCAAAAATCGATGCTTCGCGGTCACGATTTTGCCAGGGCGGAAGGCCCTCTGCTTGTCGGGTTCAATCCGGGGGATGATGACACGCGTCAGCGTTCGGGCAGGATTTGGTCGGGCGGCAAGGTCATGACCGACCTTCCGTTTACCCTTATGCTCAATCCGGATCAGCAATCGGCAAGAATTGCCAGCCAGGTCGCGGACAGGATCAACGAGCTTTATCCCTCGGGTGCCCCAGGAACCCCAACGCTGGCGAAGGCCCAGAACACCCAGGCTGTGCTCCTCCAGGTGCCGCCTCAGTACAAGCTCAACATGCCCCGTTATTTGCGGGTTGTGCGACTTGTGCCCATGGGCGAATCAGGCGATCGCGCCCGCTATGCCAAGAAGCTGGGCGAGGATTTGATTAATCCATCCCGGACTGTCACGGCGGCTTTGCGTTTGGAGGCCCTTGGCAACGAAAGTTCGAATGTGCTCAAGCGGGCCCTCAAGCACGAAAACCCGTTGGTTCGTTTTTGCGCGGCGGAGAGTCTTTGTTACCTGGGTAGTCCGGCGGGTGTCGATGAGCTTGCCAAGGCCGCGTTGGACCAACCCATGCTCCGTTCCTACGCCTTGGCCGCTTTGGCCTCGATGGATGAGGGAATCAGCCAAATCAAGCTCCGCGAACTCCTCTTTTCCGACAAGGATGATGAGCTTCGATATGGCGCGTTCAGGGCCCTTCGGACACTTGATGAGAACAACGACGCGGTCACCGGGGAACAGCTCAACGATGCTTTCTGGTTGCATGAAGTCGCGCCCGAAAGTCGTGGCCTTGTCCACATTTGCACGGCCAAACGGGCTGAAATCGTGCTTTTTGGCAAGAAGGTAAAGCTTCGCACGCCTTTCACGGTACTCACAGGGGAATTCACCATCACTTCCGCCGACAATGACGATCAGTGCACAATCAGCCGCATTGCCAGTCGTGGTGGGGAGACGACCCGAAAGTCATCCGGTCTGGGACTTGAGGAAGTGATACGAACGATGGCGACCATGGGGGCACTTTATCCGGATGTGCTCGACGCGATCGAGCAATTGGATCGATGCAAGGCGATTCCGGTTCCGGTGCGCCATGACGCCCTTCCAAGAGCGGTATCGGTTCAGGAGCTTGTGCGGGCGGGGCGCGTGGAGCCTGGACGCGAAGCCCAGGATGAATCGGTGATCCAGGCAGCGGACGATCTGGGTGCCACTCCGAACCTGTACGCCGGACCAAGCAGGAAGTTTGGATCATCAAGCACGATTGAGCGACTCCTAAAGCCGGGCAAGGCACCAAAGGATGAGGATGGGACGGCAAGTCTTCCATCCAAGCGGGTTCCAAAACCCGAATAAGGATTCAAACTTTCCGCCCCGGGTTTACCGGGGCGGAGTCCGTTTGGACCTTGGGGAACCCCGGGTCCCTCCGGTTGGCTGGTAAAACGGGAATCGAGACGGAATGCTTAAGCGGTTGGAATTGTCGGGCTTCAAGTCGTTTGCCGAAAGGACGGTCTTTGACCTGACTTCCGGCATCACGGCTATTGTGGGCCCCAACGGTTCCGGCAAAAGCAATATCGTCGACGCGATCCGGTGGGTGTTGGGGGAACAGTCCGCAAAGAGTCTGCGTGGATCCGGCATGTCCGATGTTCTCTTCAACGGGACCAGGACGCGCAAACCGCTCAACCTCGCGGAGGTCTCCCTCACATTCGACAATTCGTCCGAGCTTCTTGGTCCCGGGCTTCCCGAGGTTCGAATTACCCGTCGCCTTTTTCGGGATGGGACCTCGGAATACATGATCAACGACCAGCCTTCGAGGCTGAAGGATATTAGGGATCTTCTTTTGGGATCGGGGGCCGACGCCTATAGCATCATCGCCCAGGGACAGGTCGACGCGCTTCTTAACTCCAACCCGGAGGAGCGCAGGCATGTCTTCGAGGAAGCCGCCGGAATCAGCCGTTTTCGCCTTAGGAGACAGGAAGCGCTGAAGCGACTTGAACGCGTCACCCAAAATCTTTCCCTTATCGATTCCCAGGTCGACCGGATCGAGAGGCAATTGCGCCAGGCCAGGCAGGAATCCGGCCGGGCCGCGGAAAGACAGGCGATCTCCCTCGAAATCACCGAACTTCGCAGGCGACGGGATCTGGCGGAATATGGACAACTTCGGGCGGAATGGGATCGGGCTCTCGCACTTGAAACAGATGCACCGGAGGAGGCCGAGCAGGCCATAGCTCCAGGGGATCTGCGGACCGCTCGCGAAGAGTGGCGAAAGCAAAGAGGCATCCTTGCCCAAAGGGTTGTTCAAGGACGGGAAACCATTTCCCAATACTCCAGGGAAAGGGCTATCGAGTGGGGGAACCTGACCCGCTTCGGGGATGAGGCGGTCCGCTTGGAAACGGAACTTGCCGCGTTGCGGTCCGAGCTTGTTGGGCTCTGGTCGGGTTCCAAAGACGCACGAAATTCCATGGCGGTTTTGGCCGGGAAGTCGGCAGGTTGCCTGTCCCTCGCCGAGACTTATTCCTCACAGCTTGAAAAAATCGTCGCCAACATAGATTCGCTGAACCGTTTTCGGGCGGGATCGGCACAGCGTCTGGAGGCCCTTAACGCCGAATTGTTGGCGACCCTTGCCGAGCGAAATTCCAACACGACACGCATGGTTCAGGCGCAGGGGAACCTGACCGCTTTGCAACGGGACCTCGACCGAACCCTGCAGCGTCGGGATCAATTGCGTGAAAGTATCAGGCAAACCATTGGGCAGATTTCCGTTCTGTTATTGGAACTGGATGAGGCCAATCGGAATTCCCAGGAAAATCAAAAGGAGCTGTCCGACGCGTCCGCGGCGGCGGAAAAGGCCAGGGAGGTTTTTGTCCGTTTGCAGAGGGACCTTCACCAGAGTGGTTTGGATCGTGAATCCTGCCGCGGCAGGACGGAAGTCCTTGAACATATCGAGCGCTCCCGTGAGGGTCTTGCCTCGGGGGTTCGCGAGGTTTTTGCGTTTTTGGATGGACCCGATCCGGGCGCCTGGAACACGGTCGTCGGACTTGCGGGGGAATTTCTGCATGTAAGGCGCGAATATGCTCCTATTTTGGATCTTCTTTTGGGAGATCGGGCTCAAAGGCTTCTGATCCGCGACCGCGAAGACCTTGCGCGTGCGCTTCGAGCCCAAAAAACACCATTTTCCGGGCGTGTCAGTTTCCTGGCGCCTTCAAGCCCTCTCCTGGAGGCATTCCAACCCGACTACCCAAACAGCGAAGGGGAGGATTTTGATTTTGCCGGTGGTGTTCCTGTGGGTGTGGTGGCCTTGGCCGAAAACCTCGCACACTGCGACCTGCCCGGGTTTCTTGACCTTCCCCAAATTCTTTTGGGAAAATCGGTTGTGGTTCAGGACCTTGAATCAGCCTACCGACTTGTTGACCGTTTCCCCGGGTTTCGGCTTGTTACGCTTGGTGGGGAAATCCTAGAGCCGGACGGGACGCTGACTTTGGGGAGTCCAGCCGCCGATTCGGGCATTGTTTCGCGAAAGGCCGAACTTCGTGAGCTTCGGGAAAAGTTGTTGGAAATCCAGCAGAGGGAAAAGGGGCTCGAAACAGGTTTGGCGAAGGCCCACCGTACTTTGGATGATGCTGATAGTCGTGTGGAAACCCTTGAGTATCAGGGGGACCTCGTCCAGGACAGGTTAAGTGGTCTGAATCAGCGTCTCGAACAAGGCCAATCTCTTATTGTGCGTCTGGAAACAGAAGCCCAACAAATTTCTACCGAGGTTATAGCAATCAGGGACGAAATGGCCCAGCAGAATGAAATCCTTGAACAGACAAAAAATGCCGGGCAAATTCTCGAATCCCAATCTGCCTCCCTCGAGTTGCATAAAGTCGAGGCGATACGGCTTGAATCAACAGCGGCGGATGGTTTGGACAAACTTCGGGTCGAGCAGGGAGACCTGATCGCCAAGATTCAGGCCAATGATGCCGAAGGGTTGCAAATTGAATCAACCCTAAGGAATCAGCAATCCGAGCTAACCAGGATGGAATCCCGGTTGGCCGAGTCCTTGACCCGGATTCATGATTTGGAATTGGCGAGCATGGGAGGAGCATTGCTTCATCTGCATGGTTTCCAACAGGTTGCCCGGATGGAATCGATTCTCGGAGAGCTTGCGGCGGAAATTCATCCCCAATCTGCGGAATTGGCCCGCCTTGACCTCCTTTTGGAAAATGCCGAGCGTGAACAGGATGCCCTTCAGGAAGCCCACAACAAGCGTATGGAACGACTTCACAAAATGCAGCTTGCAAGGCAGCAATCCGGTATCAGGATTGAAGCGCTTACCAAGCGTTGCCGTGAGGAAGAGGGGATCGACATTTCTGTTGCCTGGCATGAGCTGGAGGATGTGGCAAGGCTCGAATTGTTTGGGCTTTCGGTTTCCGCCCTTGACAAGAGACTTGGGGATTTGAGGAACAGGCTTGGGCAAATGGGGCCCGGCGACAGTCTTATTTTGGCCCAATTGGACCAACTTGAAAAAGATAGACGCGAGATTACCCTCTACCGGGCAGACCTCATGGGAGCACGGGCGATCCTTGAGGATATTCTCAAAAGGCTCGATGGGGAATGTGGAAGAATGTTACTTTCCACTTTCGAGGAGATCCGAATTCAGTTCCAGGATCTGTTTCGCAAACTCTTCGGGGGTGGCCAGGCGGACCTTGTACTTGAAAATCCCGGTAAACCCCTTGATACCTCGATCGACATTGTTGCCCGCCCACCTGGAAAAGAGATGCGCTCGCTTGTGCTTCTCAGTGGTGGCGAAAAGACGATGACCGTGGTTGCCCTTCTTCTTGCCATTTTCAGGCACAAGCCTAGCCCATTTTGCCTGATGGACGAAGTCGATGCGGCCTTGGACGAGGCCAATGTTGGTCGCTTCGCAGGAGTTTTGCGAGAATTTTGTGACAAAACTCAATTTATGCTCATTACACATTCGAAGAAGACCATGTCGGTTGCGGATACGCTGTTGGGAATCACAATGCAGGAATCTGGGGTTTCCACAAGGGTGGCCGTTCGAATAGACGAGTGGGTGGCTGAGGAAGCGGTTCGAAAAGCCGCATAGGGTAGTGTACAAGTCCAGGGAGTTAGCCATGAATATTCCAAAGCAATGGCAGGGTTGGGCTTCACAGATCTCCTGGTTTCGAAAGGCCTCCACTCCAAGTTCGCGCCTCTCCCGCCAAATACGATTTTCCAAGTCCGCACACCTGGAATCCATCGCCCCTCCTGATGTGATTGACCTTTCCGGTGGCGATCCTGCCACCAATGGCTCGATTCTGGAAGTCGTTCGGCCCAGTCCCGCTTTTGGCCAAATGCCCCAGGCGGGAGGCTCCCGTGAGTTGCATGAAGCCATTCTTCTCCATGAACAGTCCCGATTGGGAATCGCGCCGGGGTATGGATTGATTGCCACGAACGGGGCTAGTGGAGCGTTCCAGGCAATTGGCGACGCATTTTTGGACCGGAAAGCCCCTGTGGTCGTTTGTGACCCCGGATGCCCCATGCATTCCCGAATTTTGGGGTTTCGGGGCGCGGAGGTTCGCCATTTGGGTGTCTCTACCAATGAGGTGGGGGAACTGGGATTCCATTCCGGGGAAATTGCCAGGGTGGTTCAAGGGGCCAAGATGCTGGTTTTGTCCCAACCCAATAATCCAGATGGCGGTCTTTGGACGGGTAAGGCGTTGGAGGAATTGAAGTGGTGGTCCAAACGCCGCGATTTACTTGTTGTTATTGATGAATCCCATGCCGAATTCATCCCAAGGGAATTACGGAACGCCTCCATGTGGCGAGAAGGTTGGGAAGGGCGCGCGCTATTTGTCGGAAGCCTATCCAAAAGCCATGCTGCATCGGGCGCAAGAATAGGATGGGTTCGGGGACCCGAGGCTTTGATTGATCCGATCCTCCGGGTGATCCAAATCCAGGGGGCGGGCCTATCCTGGCCCTCGGAAAAAGCGGGGCTCAGGCTATTGGGTAGTCCGGGGGTCGCGGATAACTTCCTACTTCGGATGACCGACATCAGGACTTGGGCGACCAGGCAACTGGAAGCAATGGGCATGAGGCCCTCACCCGCCCGTTCCGGTTTCTTTCTTTGGATGCCAACCTGGAATATCGAGCCGTCCTCCATTGAGCTGGCCTCCAACTGGATGAGTGAATGTCGTGTGAATGTGGCGCCTGGGGAACAATTTGGCCCTTTTAGCATGGGGCATATCCGCTTGAATTTGGCGGCCGATCCCGGCCGTTTGGAGGAAGGCCTAAGGCGATTGAAAGATTGGGCCGAAAATGGATCCCAATCCGGTTCCCGGGTATCTACCGAATCACGGGAATTGCGCGCCGCATAGGTTGGTTGCAAATTGGGGCGGGGTGACGCCTATTCCCTAATGTGGAAAAATGGATAGTCTCCCCGCTTTCCTATTTTTCACCGTATCTGGATACTCCCTTTTTGTTTTTTTTCGCTTGACATGCACCTGTTTTTTCGGTTAGTGGCGGCGAGCAGACAAATTGGGGGGAAATCCGCCGTGGCTCTTGCAAGAAACAAAAATTCATGGGATTCAGGAGATCCCCTTGCGTCAGTTTTACCTCGGGATTTTGCCGTGGTCCGGCTGGGTGAAAGACTTGTTCACCCCTCTCTTTTGTTTCAAAACGAGGCGTTTCTTGCCGAGGCTCGTGCGATTGGACCAGATCCGTTTTCCCTGGATTGGTTTCTTCAGGCTGCAAGGTTGAGGCATGGCAGGGCGGCCCCATGGCTGAACAAGCTTCTTGAATTCAAAAAACATCCATCGGAAAAGGTCCTTTGCCTGGGACCATCCCTGGGTTCTGACGCGCTTGAATATGCCAGAAATAATTCGGAACCCATCATTGCCGTGCCGGGTGAATCCTGGATTCGTGTCATCCAGCGCAATTTTTCGCTTGTGGGATTCAAGGCTCATTTCATGGTCCATGGTCCTGGATCGCTTCCCATCGAGTCCGAATCAATTGACATTGTGTATTGGAACCAGCTCAATGATGACTCAAGCCATGCTGCGGCGATGGCTCGCGAGGTTCTTCGGGTGCTTCGTCCCGGAGGCAAAGCGATCGTTCTTGCTCCGTCCGCCTCCAACGGGTCAGCCTACTTGGGCGATTCGGGGATGGGCTGGTCCGCGGCGCCCTCAACCCGCAAAATGTTGGCAGGGCTCTTTTCAGGCTCGGTCAATTCAAGCTGGCACCAGCGAGGTTTGCGCCGTGCGGAAATTCCCTGGCTTTTGAGATGGTTGCCTGTTTCGCTGATGCAGCGATTGATTGGGCGTTGTCTCGTTTTCAAGGCGTTCAAACCCCTGCCCGTCATTTCCAGGAACCATTCCGGATGGAACCCGCCGTCCTCCTCAGTTTTGGAACCAGCAATCTGGAATGGGAAGACTGGCTGAAACGGCTTGGATTGTTGTCAAAAGAACATGGCGTGGGCATGGTGGTCGATGTCCGTTCCATTCCGCACAGTAAACGACACCCCTGGTTTGATGGACCCACCCTGAGACAAAGCCTCAATCGGGCTGGTTTTGACTATTGGTACCTTGGCCAGAGCCTGGGTGGTCGACCAAGAAAACGATCCCTTTATCATTCCGAGGGGCATGCCTGGTTCAAGAGAATCCGGGAAACTGATGTTTTTCAAAACGCCCTGACCAAACTGATTGATGCTACAAAAAAGATCCCTTGTGTTATGATTTGTGGAGAAGAAGATCCTTTGGAGTGTCACCGGGGCCTTATGATTTCGCCTGCCCTCGTTCAAAGAGGGGCCACAGTGCTCCATATTCGCCGTGGTAACAGGATCGAGACGACCAAGGAATTCGAGGACAGGATGATGCGTTCCGCGGGAATCGAGCCCTTACAGGGAAACCTGTTCGATTCTCCGGGGGAATCGACCAATCTCGATTCCGCCTACGAATGGTTTAATCGTCGAATGGCATTTCGTTTTGATCCGGAATTTGCCGTGGATCCCTAGTATCCTCACCGGTGCCGCTATCCTGTTCATCTTCAAAATTGGGGACATGGGGGCCCCACAAATAAAGGTGACATCGAAGAGCCCCGTTGGGATAGGACCACCTTTGCGGGAACTTTAGGCCGGTTTCGTGGGCTAATTCCGGAGTCGCGGTGAAAAGGGCCAGTGACCATCCCTTCCAGGGGCCCGTGACCAAACCACCCAACTTCTTGTAGGTTTCCCTCAAAACATTTGCCGTGCCCAAACGAACCCCATAAGGCGGATTGCAAACAACCCATCCAGGAGGTCCCTCGGGTGGGATACCCTGGCCGAGAGCCTCCACCCGAAAATCGACCAGGTTATTCACTCCGGCTAGTTTTGCTGCCTCGTGGCTAAGGTGTACCGCGTCTGCCCTTTCGTCCGCACCCAC